>NZ_JFAN01000024.1:0-1082 GCF_006408855.1 Bifidobacterium sp. UTBIF-68
AACCCGCCACGCAAGTGCAAAACCGCCACAAATGCACCAGCGGGGCAACGCGAATGCGGGAGTATCGCTGAGCCAGCGAAACCACACACTGAGAAACGGCGAAATTCCGCGGTTTCTCGCGAGATACTCACAACGGCAGTACGCCCGAAACGTCACTAACCCGCCACGCAAGTGCAAAACCGCCACAAATGCACCAGCGGGGCACGGACCACAACGAAACGCCCATGGCGAAAAGCACGGAAGCAAATAACAAGCAGATGACATTTCGGCGTAATTTCAACGATTCCGAGGAATCACCCACAAAGACACAGTTACGAAGCAAATAACAACAATCAAACGAACACTCATCAGGCAGAGTTATGAGGCTCTTCGCATTTTGGTGTGTAGGTGTGGGTTGTTATAGGTGGGTTTGGATGGTGTGTCTGAAGCCGCCGGTGTGCAGCAGGCTGCGGGTGATGTAGTTGTCGAGGTTGCGGAAGCCCAGGGCGATGCCCCTGAGGGTCTCGAGTCTGCCGTTGATGGCCTCGGTGGGCCCGTTGGCGCTGTGTTCCCGGTCGAAGAACGCGAGGATGTCCTGCATGCGGCGTTTCAGGGTGCGTCCCAGGGTGGCGAGTTCGGGGCATCCAGGCGCGGCTCCCGGGGCGTTGAGCGCCTCGATGAGTTCGGCCATCATGCCCTTGCCCTTGCGTCTGTCCTCCTGCGCGTAGCAGCGGATGATTTTCTGGTAGGCGCCGTGCGCGAGCTTCAACGCGACGTTGGCGGGGTCGTCGAGCAGGCGGGCGGCTCGCTCCCGTTGTCTGTCGGTCCTCAGGGTCTCGGTCTTCAGCAGCACGCGCCGTCCCCTGTAGAGCGGGTCGTCCTTGGTGCCGCGCCGGCCCGTCCGCTCGCGCTGGAGCCGGCAGCGCACGGCGGTGAGCTTGTCGCCCGCGAGCTTGACGATGTGGAACGGGTCCAGCACCTCCACGGCGTGGGGGACCTCGCGGCGGGCGGCCTTCTTGTATCCGGCGAACGCGTCCATCGCGACCACCTTCACCCTCTCCCGGAACGATTGGCCCCGTCCGGCGAGCCACCGGGCGAACGCG
>NZ_JFAN01000025.1:0-86606 GCF_006408855.1 Bifidobacterium sp. UTBIF-68
GTCCCTGGTCTCTCCCCCAGTCAGCTACGCTGACAGCCCCCTCGTCAGAGGGGGCCAGCACCGCCGCCGTCCGCCTCACGGTGCTGTGCTGAAAAGGGGAGCCGGGAATACAGTCAACGTAATAATGACGCGACATACGATGTCAATGCCGTCTTTACACTGAAAGTGCTATGCATTACTTCACGCCCAAACGCTGCGCCACGTCGAACAAAATCATGTACCACGACAAGGTACAGGCGCAGCATGCCGCGGAACAGAGCTTCATCGAGCGGGGAGCGGAATTGTGGGTGTACCGCTGCGAGTTTTGTGGCTGCTGGCATCTGACCCATCGCGATCCACAATCGAGTTATCGGTATATCCCGCTCAACCAGGACCTCAAACCGCATAGCCGCAAAAAAGGCTACAAACCACGCAGACGCTAGCAGTCTGTTTTGCAATTGTCGAGTGGCGTTGGTTTCCTCCGATCACATTACCTTGGTGCTTTCCAGATTGCGGATAATCCAATCATTGAATCGAATCACCGGCTTGCGAAGCAGCAAGCCGAGCAACAGCGAAGGCACCAGGAACAGCGCGAGCTTGCCCATCGCGATCCAATACTCCATGCCGTACGCTCCAGCCATAGCGGAGTGCATCGCGTCCACCGCATACGGGAACAGCAGCCATTTGGATACCACTTGGAAGAACGGAGGCAGCGTCTCAATGGGGAATGTGCCGCCGGTGCCGGCAACCTGCACCACCAATAGCACCACAGCAATGGCCTTGCCGATATCCCCGAACGAAACCGTAAGCGTATACACCATATTCGAGAACACCAGAGCGGCCAGCCAGCCGACCATCATAAATTGAACCGGATGCTCGCATTGCACACCCAAATACAACAGATCGCCAAGGCACACCAGCGTGCCCTGCAGCAGTGCGAGGAAGCCGAAGATCATGTATCGCCCGAAATACTCATGATGCAGATGCAGCCCAAACGCACGGGCATTGCCCGGGGACTCCATACGTGGCTTGGACAACACATCCAAAGCGGCACCGGGGCCTGCCTCGCGGCCGGCGATAAGAGCCTCCTTGATACCCACCTCGGTGCCGAGCGGCAGATCATTGCCCAAACCGAGGATTTTCGCCTTTTCATGGTCGGAGACGGACACCTTGAGCATGGCCACCAGAATGATGGCACCCACCCAAATGGAGAGGATTGTATAGAACGGGGTCATGGCCGAGCCGTAATTGGCGGTCGGGTACAGCGGGATGCGGTTGACCGACACCGGTGCGGACAGCATGGTGGCAAGGGCATCGGGGTCGGACGACAGTACATCGGACAATCCTGTGCGGCCGGCGCTGCTGGCGCTGCTGGCATTGCCCAGGCCGGAGAGCCGGCTGACCAAGGTGTCGAGTTTCTTCGCAGAGCGCCGGAGCGCGGCGGAAGCGTCGCCGAGCGAGGTACGAATATCACTGATGCTGGATGACAGGCCGCTCGACAGCTTGGATACGCTGCCGACAGTACGGCTGAGTCCGGCGATGACCGTGTCGGTCTGGCTGGCGACATCGTCCATGGCGGCGGTGAGTTTGTTGAGCTGCGGCTGCAGCGTATTCGTATACGTGTCGGATGCGTCGCGGATGGACTTTCGGGCTGCGGCAATGGAATCCTTGAGCTTCTGCCGGGTCTGCGCAACGGATGCCGTACCGTTCGATATATCGTTCGCCGCTGTGCCAAGGTCGGCGGCGGCGGACTGCAATTGCTGCTGCGTCTGCCGTGCCTGCTGCGAGGCGTTGGTCAGCGCCTGCTTGACCGCCGTGGAACTGCTGGAGTCCGCCAACGATTGCAAGGCGTCGGCATACTGGCCGAAGCTGTCCGCCTGCACCTGCACTGTGCCCTGCATGTCGGTCAGGGTGTGCGCCACCTGTGAAGCCTGCGTATCGATATTCGTGAAGGCGTCGTCGATCTGCGTACTCATCGCAGCATAGGCGCTATCGGCCTGTCCCAGTGCGCTGCTGATGCCCTCCATCGCGCCCGACACGGCTGCGCTGAGGCTGGCGGAACTGGACTTCGCCTGTTTCATGGCCTTACGGGCGTCCGACGCGGCCGAGTCGGTGGAACCGAGCAGCTTGTCCGTCGAGTCGATGATGCTGTTCGCCGCGCCCAGCAGATTCGAATAGGAGTCGATCTGCGACGCCATGGAGTTGAGTTTGGACGACGTGTCCTTCACATGAGTGGTGGCATTGGCGGCGTATTGCGCTATTTCCGGGCTTTGCGCATAGTCGGCCACGTTCGAGGCCAGATTCAGCGCCACGCTGGACAGTGTCTTTACGAACGTGCGATCGATGGTATTGGCCACGGTGCTGGCGCCCTCGTCCGTGATATGCGGGGCGATGGGATTGATTTTCTCGTTCAGATAGTATTCGAGCTGCGCATGCTTGATCTTGGGTGAGAACAGCGTCATCATATCCGCGCTGAAGCTTTTCGGTATGACCAGCGCCGCATAGTATTCGCCGGAATACACGCCGTCCACGGCCTTGTCGCGGTCCACGAACTGCCAGTCGAGGTCATGGTTGGCGCGCAATGCGCTGATGACGGTTTCGCCGACGTTAATGGGTACTGGAATCAGATCCGACTTATAGCCTGAGTCCGTGTTCGCCACCGCCACTTTCAAGGCTTTGGTATTGCCATACGGATCCCAGCTGGCCGCGATGTTGTACCAGGCGTACAGTGCCGGTACGATCACCAGGCCCATGGTCACGACCACCGCGATGACATTGCGGGTGGCCTGACGCAGGTCGCGCGTGAACAGTCGCCAGATCAGCTTCATCGCGCGCCTCCGCTCTGCGTGCTGCCTGTGTTGCCTGCGCTGTGTGCGCTGCCGGTATTGCTCATATCGCTCGTAACGTTCGCATTGTCCCATGCGCCTGCCCACGAATTCGCGTGCTTGTGACGAGCCCTGCGCCACACATAGCCGTTGAGCATGGTGTCGCGGAATTCATCGGCTGTCATTGCGCTGATGCCGATCTGACGCGCAAAGCTTTCCCGTATGTACTCCACAACGATGAGATATGCGTCAATGAGGATGATTGAGAGAATCCAGGCGGTCAGCATCGCGATTTTCGCGCGTGTGACGAACAGCAGAATCAGGAATACGAACGGCAGTACCGTAAGCAGCACCAGACCTGTGGTGATCAGGTGCGGATACCGGGCGAAGAAACGATGGGCGCGGCGGGTGATGAACGCGCGAAGGTCCTTGCTGCCGGATGTCGCGCCGAATACCGACGTGAGGCTTACCTGTTCGTTGACCATGCTGTTGTGCTCGGTGATCATCAGATCGGTGTCTCCCAGACGCCGATCGAACAGGGCGTTCAGATTCATCGCATAGCGGCGGACCACCAGCCCCACGAACAGGGCGACCGGCAGATACCAGGACAGATGCATCATGTCCAGCCAGTAGTGGTTCGCATAGGTGCCGGCTATCGGGCCGCGCATGGCATTGATGCCATAGGTGAATGGCAGCCACGGATGCAGTTCGCGGAAGAAGTCGGGCATGAGCTCGATGGGGTAGAGGCCGGATGCGCCCGGAATCTGCACGATGACGAGGATGACCGCCACGGCCTTGCCGATATGGCGGAACGCCACTGCCAGCGCATAGATGATGTTGATATAGACGAACGAGCAAAATATGCCGGCGAGCAGGAACAGCGCCGGATGCTCGCATTGGATGCCGAGGACGAGGTCGCCGACACATGCGATGAGCGCTTGCAGGAAGCCGACGGTGACCAGCAGCAGCCACCGGCCGAGGTACGCCTGCGTGGCGGTGACGTGGCGCAGATGCTCGCGGTCGACCTCCAGCTTGTAGATGGCGATGAGCACGAAGCCGCCCACCCACAGCGCCAGATTCGTATAGAACGGGGTGACTGCGGAGCCGTAGTTGTCGGTCGGATAGACGACTTTGGTGGCCAGACTGACCGGCTGGCTTAAGAATGTGCCGAATTCCTGATCATTAAGGTGCAGCGTATCGGTGAGGCTTTTATAGACGGCGGAACTGTCGAGTGCGCCCAGATCGGTGCGCACGGTGCGTACATCGCCGGCCAGCTGCGTGAGCGACTGCTGTGTGCCGGATACCGTGGAACGTGTCTGACTGATGGTGCCGGACAGTTGCTTGAACAATCCGTCCGCCTGATCGAGTGTGCCATTGAGCGAGACCAGCGTGCCATCCAGAGTGCCGTTGAGCGCGGCGAACCCGTTCAGGGATGCGTCGAGGTTGGGCATGACCGTGCCGGTCAGCGATTGGCGGGCCTGGCTGAGCGCCGCCAGGCCGCCTGTGGCCGCAGTGCCTATCGCCTTGGAGAGGTCGGTGGTGGCGTTCTTGCCGGAGCTGATGAACTTGGAGGCATCGGCGTGGAAGTCGTTGACTTGACTCTGCTGGGTGCTGATGACGTTGCTCAGTGCGTTGATTTGTTTCCATATCTGCTGGACGTTCGGGTCGCTGTTGTTCTCGTCGAGCCCTATCTGACGAAGCGCGTCCTTGACGTTGTCCAAAGCGGCCTGTGTGCGGTCGAGCGGTGCGTTGAGTGCGTTGGTGATGGAGTCGACAGAGTTCTGTGCGGTATTGAACGAGCCGATGATGGTGCCGGCCGCGGTGTTCACGTCCACGGCGATGCCGGACAGCTGGGCTGAACTGGTATCGAGCGCTCCCACCAGCGTGGTGGAGAAGGCCTGGGACCCCTGTTGCGCTTCGGCCAGCAGTGTGCCGGATTGCTGCGAGGCCTTGCGCGCGCTCTCAATGGACTGTTTCAGGGAGTCGGTAGTCGCGGTGGCGTCCGCGATGGTGCTGTCCGCTGCCTTAAGTGCGGCGGACAGGTCGGTCAGCGACCGGTCCACGTTGTCGAGCGTGGTGAGCACCGTGTTGAGATCTGCGATGGAATCCTGTTGGGCGGCGTCTCCAGCCTTGTCCAGTTCACCTTTTGCTGCGGAGATGGATGACATCACGGTATCGCCGACGGTGGCGATGAATGCGGCGTTGATCTGTTCGTCGATGGTGGTGGCGCCGGTGTCGGTGATCTTCGGCGCGATCGCGTTCTTTTTCTCGTTGACGTAGTAGCGGATCTGGGGATGCTTGGAATTGGTGCCGCCGGTGGAGCCGCTGGTGGATTCGCCGGTGGAAGCACCGGTGGAACCGCCGGTGACTGAGTCGACCAGGCTCTCGCTGAAGTCCTTCGGCAGTACGATGGCCGCATAATATCGGCCGGTTTCCACGCCTGAGATGGCGTCATCCTCGCTGTCCACGAACCGCCAGCCCAGCTGATGATTGTCTTTCAGCTCGCTGACCACCTGATCGCCGGCGTTGAGCTTGCCGACCAGCTCGTTGGAGGTGCCGCGGTCCTCATTGGCAACGGCCACCTGCAGGTTGCCGGTGGCCGAATATGGGTCCCAGTTGGCGAGGATGTTGAACCAGGCGTAGAGCGAGGGAATGATGGCCACACCCAGCGTGACTACCACGGCAACCGGGTTGCGCAGGATACGTAGTAGGTCACGCCGATAAATACGCCATATTGTCCGCATGAGGACCTCGGTTCTAATTGGCGATGTTGCGTGTGCCGGTCTGCTTGTCGGCCTGATAATCCGCACTGGCACTGAAACCAACAAGCAGTCTATTCCCTGTGTTGCCGGGGAAGGTTCGGCAACACAGGGAACGCTCACGATTCGGCCCCTGCGTGTCCAACATGTGGTCTCAAGGTGTGGAATCGAAAGGGGCCGCAGCAAGCTCGCCCGAGGTATTGCACAGCGGAGCCACGTGATGTTTCACGGAGTGTTTCACATGGTGTTCTACGTGGCCCCACCGGGTGTCTGACAAAAGCGGTTGTCTACTTGTCCAAGTCGAATCCTTGAGCGGCGGCCTTGTCAAGCAGCGTCTTGCCGCTCACGTCCTGCTGGCTGACTGTGGCGATCTGGTCGCTGAACGCATCCACCGGACGATCGGTCTGGCGCAGGTCGTAATACTGGTGCACTGCGGCATCGAACTCGGGCAATCCGGCGAGCACGGCATCCCCATCGGCCGGATAGGTGTTCTCGAAGAACTGCATCGTGCGCGGCATGCGCGGCTTCAATGCGGGCTCCTGATCGGGCTTGCCGATGGCCAGGCCCAGTACCGGGTAAGTGTATTCGGGCAGATGCAGGGTCTCGATGAGGCCGGGGATGTCGTTGAGTGGCGAGCCGAGGATCACGCATCCCAGTCCGAGCGAGAACGCGGCCGTCTCCATGGCGTGCAGGGCGAATGCGGCATCGTTCTGGGACTGGGTGAAACGGTAGCTGTTCTTCAGATGGAACGCCTCGGACTCGGGGTCGATGCCCTTGGACTTGACGATCAGGGCGTTGCGGTGCTCATCGATGATGAACACGTACAGCAGGGGAGCGGTGGCGATATACGGCTGATTGCCGTATTCGGCGATGGTGGCCTTGATGGTCGGGTCGCTGATGCGGATGGCGGACCAGTCGTTGAGGAACTGGCTGGATGCGGCGTGTTGGGCGACGGTCTCCAGCGTGGCGACGGTATCGGCGTCGATGGCTTCATCCTTGAACTTGCGGATGGAGCGGCGGTTGAGCAGGGTTTCGATAGTTGCGTTGGTAACCATACCTGCATTGTCGCACGTCTCACGGGCGGCTGCAGGTATTTTGTGCTTTCGGGGAACCGACTGCAGGTATTTTGTGTCTCGTTATGACCTTATATGGCCTGTAACTATGCACAATTCACCTGCAGTGGCGGTATTTGTACCGGTTTTACCTGCAATCAGGGTTGCTTCATGGCTGCAAAATACCTGCAGGCCTAAGGGAGTTTGGCCGAATGGGTTGCTATGCACCCATAAATAGGCTTGTTCTACCTGCAGCGCCTTTTGAAAGACGTGGGAACCGCAGTCTGCTGCAGGTGATTTGTGCCTAATTGTGAATCGACGGCTTGCCAGTGTTCGGCGGTCGTGTTTGGCGTCACCGGTGCAATCGGCGATGACGCCGATCGACCAGCGCCTGCGAGCCGCGGTCGGACAGCTGCGAGACCACCGCACCGCATGCGGCGGATATCGCAGCGAACGCGAGGCTCATCATCAAGCCCTGCGGCGCATCGGCGGCAAGTCCTTTGCGGAGATTGCGACGGGCCACGCCCTTGTCCCACACGGTCTGCAATACCTTGCCGGCCGCCAGTCCCGCCAGCGCCGGGACCGCGGACTTGAATAGCTTGTCCAGCAGCGAATCCGGGTCGTTCAGTCGGCGGTCGCGCAGGTTGTTGACGGCGTCATCGACGCGATGTAGACCATCCACCACCTGGTCGGCCTCGGTATGCAGGGCGGAGTCCATGTCATTGCTCATAGCCTACAGTCTAATGTCTTGGCTCGAATGGATTCGCCTCGCCTCACCTCGCGAGCTGTGCGGATGACCGTTGTGCGGATGACCGGTGTGCGCGGTACTGCAATACCTCAATCGAAATCACAGCAGTCGTGTGGCGAAAGTGGAGTCCGGGGCCCGCAGAGACTACAGTGGAGGCATGAGCGAACAGAATCAGAATGGCACCGTTGCTGTTGAATCGTCTCGTGGGGGCACTGGATTTTTGGTATTGCTGCGTCACGGACAGACCGTATGGAGCGAATCCGGTCAGCATACCGGCCGCACCGACATCCCGCTGACTGAGGTTGGCCGCCAGCAGGCGCGCGAGGCCGGGCAGCGGTTGCGCGACGCGTTCCCGGGAGGGTTCGCGGACGGCTGTGTGTTCTCCAGCCCGTTGAAGCGCGCGCGTCAGACCGCAGCGCTCGCTGGATTCGAGAATTGCGGCGTGCTGGATGGCATCGCCGAATGGGATTATGGTCCGGCCGAGGGCCGTACCCGTCAACAGGTGAGCGAGGCCTGCGGCTTCCAGTGGGATATCTGGCGTGACGGGCCGCGCTCGTTGGGTGCCGATATGCAGGGTGACTGGGTGGAGACCCTGCCGTCCGGCGAACAGGTTGCTGTGCACAACGGCCCCGGCGAGACCTTGGAGGAGGCCGCCGCGCGGGCCAAGGGGGCCATCGACGAGGTGCTGCCGCTGCTTGAAGGCGGGCACAACGTGCTGTTGGTGGCGCATGCGCATATCCTGCGCATCCTCACCTCGCAATGGCTGGGCGTCGACCCGCATTTCGCGCGCCTGCTGCGCCTCGACACCGCGCATTACTCGGTGCTGAGCGTCTACAAGGGCGATCACGTCATCGAACGGTGGAACGCCTGAGCTAGGGGATTGCGGCTGTGGTTGGAAGGGCCGCCCAATTCGGTAGCAGTATCGCCGCCGTTAACCCCGTTTGTAAAGAACTCTCACTGAGCGCTCCCCAGTGAGAGCTTTATCGTGTCACGATTATAGAAATCGTGTTACTACTGTGCGGTGCGATATGTCTGTTTACTGCTTTGCGGTTTGCCCGGCAAGCCTAGAACAAGTTGACCAGATACGACCAACGGTTGCACGTAAGTGCGCATCGTGTACGCAGTACTATCCAGACCGATGAAGTCTGCAAAAAGTACAATGTTTAGTTTGAGTTTATCAAATTATGTACAACACTTTGGCGTTGCACTTGAGATTTTCAGGTTGTCTCAGTAATGCCCTTTATCCGTGTAGGGGTTCCCTCAATTCGGTAGCAGTATCGCCGCCGTCAGCCCCGTTTGCAAAAACTCCCACCGAGAAGCTCTCGGTGGGAGTTTTTGCAAACGATCCCTACTCGCGCACCCTACTTGCGCGCCTGAGTGAGCTGATAGGCCACGAAGAGGATGGCGAGCCAGATCACGCCGGCGATGACGGCCACGCGGTAGCTGGCGGAGAAGCACATCAGCACCACCACGAGCGCCAGGAAGGCGAGTACCACCCAGGGCGTGACGCGGGCGAACGGCAGTTTGAAGTGGATCGCGTCGAGCGCTTTCTGGCCGGAGAGGCCGGCCAGTGCGGAATCCTCGGGGGCGTTGCCGGCGGCCACCACCTTGCGGAACTTCATTTCGGTGAACATGATCATCGTCCAGTTGATGATGCCGGCGATCGTGGCGATCGACATCAGGTAGTTGAACGCGAACTCGGGCCACACGAACACCACCACCACGGCGATCGCGGTGATCACCGCAGAGGTGAGCACGCCGGCCACCGGCACGCCATGCGCATTCAAGCGGCCCAGATAAGCGGGCGCGTTGCCCTGCTTGGCCAGCGAGTACAGCATGCGGGAGTTGGCGTACAGGCCGGAGTTGTAGACGCTCATCACGGCGGTCAGGCACACGAAGTTGAGGATGCCGGCGGCTGCGTGGATGCCTACGGAGTCGAAGATCTGCACGAACGGGCTGGGCGTGTCGTCGCCGCCGATGGTGTTCCACGGCACCACGGCCATGATCACGCCGAGCGCGCCGATGTAGAACACGAGGATACGCCAGATGATGTCGTTGGTGGCGCGCGGAATCGTGGTGCGCGGATCCTCGGTCTCACCAGCGGTGATGCCGATGAGCTCGGTGCCGCCGAAGCTGAACATCACGACGACCAGCGCCATCAAGAGGCCGGTCCAGGAACCGTCCTGAGCCTGGCCCATCAGGCCGTGCGGGAAGAAGCCGCCGCCCACCGTGAACCAGTTGGCGAAGCTCGCCTTGATGCCGGATGCGGTCGGCAGGGCGAAGACGATGACCGCGAGGCCGCCGATGATCATCGCGATCACGGCCACGATCTTGATGATGGCGAACCAGAATTCGAACTCGCCGAACTTGGAGACGCCCAGCAGGTTCGCGGCGGTGATCAGCACGAGGAACACGGCTGCGGAGACCCAGGTCGGAATCGCGGGGAACCAGTAGTTCACGAACGAGCCCACCACGGCGAGCTCCACCATGGAGACGAGGATGTAGTTGAACCAGTAGTTCCAGCCGGAGATGAAGCCGGCGCGCTTGGACCAGTAGCGGGTGGCGTAGTAGCTGAAGGCGCCGGCCTTCGGGTCCTCGACCGACATCTCGCTCAGCGCACGCACGATCATGAAGATAGCGAGTCCGCCGATCAGGTAGGCGAGCAGGATGGACGGGCCGGCCAGCGCGATGGATTCGCTGGAGCCGTAGAACAGGCCGGTGCCGATGGCGCCGCCGAGCGCGATCAGCTGGATGTGGCGGTTCTTCAATGATTTGCGCAGCGTTGCGGGAACCGGCACGTCGTCGGTTTCGCGCGGCTTGCCGCTGGGTGCGTCTGCAGTGCTCATGATGGTGTTTCTTCTTCTCTGATTATGGATGGTACTGCGCATTGCAGCCCTGATGCTTCCGCGGCGGCTGCGGCGCGCAATGCAGGCCATTGTATGCCGCCCGCGTCGCATTTTGTGTGATGCGTTCGGTTGGCGGCGCGATATTCGACCGTGTCACGGTGATTTGGGCGTGATGCTGTGCTGTGCAACGGTGCTGTGCAACTTGCGTGTGCTCATCCACCACGGTGAGGGACACCTGATAATGGTGTTCGCCATCGGCGTCCGTTGCGCAGAAGTCGACTTCAGCGGCCCCTATTTTGCCGATGTTGACGGTTCGGTAGCGGCGCTGTTGTGCTGTATGGGGATGGCTGGTTTGTCTCTGTAGCGGGGAATCGTGCTTTTGTGTTGTATCGGGACAGTGTGGCGGCCGTGTTTTTGTCCCTGTAGCTGAAAAACCTGCCTTCGTGGTGTACGGGGACGGTTGTCTTTGTCTCTGTAGCGGGAAACTGTGCCGTCGTGGTGTACAGGGGCAGGTTTTCGTGTCCCTGTACCGTGTATCGGCGTTTTTTGTTCTTCCGGGACAGTTTTTCCTGTCGTCACTTGTTGCCCGCATTGCGGGCATCTTCGGAAATCCTTGATATTAAGCCATTCTTTGCGTGTGGGGATTCGTGAGGTGCCGAGATGTCGGGAGATTGTCTGTCCTTATACGCGACAAGCCGCTGATTGTGGCTACAGGGGCACGGAATCATGTCCCTGTAGCCGAATTTGGGGTGATTCTCGCGTTCCGGGACAGTTGCGTCGGGCGGTTGCGCCGAAGCCGCTCCATGATCGTCCCTGAATCGTCCGATTCGATCGCCGGCATCATGACTCGCTGCAGGTGCCGCCTCATGCAACCATCCCGAGCAGTCGCCGCGTGCAGCCATCCCGGGCGGTCGCCGCGTGCAGCCATCGCGTGCAGCCATCGCATGCGGCCATCTCATGCCGCCCCCGAGCAGTCGCCTCATGCAACCGCCCGAGCAGCCGCCCCATGTAACCGCCCGAGCAGCCGCTCATCCGCCATCCCGAGCCGCCATCCCAAGTAACCGCAGTCACCGCTGCCGCGCCTTCATCTCGGCGCGCGCGACCTGCTCGATAGGGGCGGCGGTCAACCTGAACGCGCATTCCGACCATGCCATGTCCAACATGACTGCTGCTCGTTGCGGAACGTCACATCAGACATCGCCTCCCTGAAGTGAAACCTATCAGTCACCTGATAGGTTTTGCCGTTTATATCGATTTTAATCAGTTGGCTGATGGGTTTGTGCGGTTGGGGTGTGAGCTGAGCATGGCTCGGCATGGGATCGCGCTCTGGCTCCTACGCCCGCGCGTTGTGTCGCTGGAATGAGGGTATGGTGGGTGAGTCGCCGTCATGCCTTGGCAGGGCCATGGTGAGGATGGTGCGGGCCACGGCTTCCGGCGTGGCCGTGAGGTCGGTGGAAAGCCAGTACTGGATGAGTCCGATGCTGCCGGATACGGCGAATCGCATGCGCATCTGCGCCTCGGTAGGGTCGGGTGCCCCGGATTGCATTTGCTCGGCGACGCCTCGCCGGCTGTAGATCAACTCCAGCAGCTGCTGCTGGAATCCGACGTCGGCCTTGGGACTCATCAGCACCTGCAGATGATTGCGGTTGTCGGCGATATACCGGCAAATCTGCTCGATGATGCGCTCGATGCCGGAGACGTCCAGCTGGCGCAACAGCTGGTCGAGCGCCGCCGTGACCCATGCCATGGTCCCGTCCTCGATGTCATGCAGCAGCTCGTCGATGCTCGCGTAATGCGCGTAGAACGTCGAGCGATTCACATCCGCCCGCTCGCACAGTGCCTTGACGGTGATGGCGTTGACCGGCCGCTCGCGCATCAGTTCGATCAGCGCATCCTGCATGGCCTGCCGTGTATATCGTGTGCGGCGGCTCTCCGTCATGTCCTTGGTCATGCAATCGTCCTTCTGCCTGGGGGGCTGTCCGGTCTTGCCTGGTTCTGCGTAGTCCGACATTATGCAAGCCGACTGTCGGTTGTGGAACCGACACAGTGTTGTTTTACTGGAGTATAGCAATCATTCGTGGGTTGTCGTTCGGGATTGTCATTCATGGGCAGGGGAGTGCGATGGCGTATATCGAATTCGATCATGTGGTCAAGGAGTATGCGACCGGTGCGGGCGAGCCGATCCGTGCGCTCGACGAGGCGAGCTTCACCGCCGACCGAGGCGAGCTCACGGTGATACTCGGCCAGTCGGGTGCCGGCAAGACCACGGCGCTCAACATCCTGGGTGGCATGGATACGGCCACTTCGGGCCGCGTGGTGGTCGGCGGCCGTGACATCACCGGCCTCGGCAAGCGCGAGCTCATCGGCTACCGTCGCACCGACATCGGCTTCGTATTCCAGTTCTACAATCTGGTGCCGAACCTCACCGCACTGGAAAACGTGGAGTTGGCCTCACAGATCTGCCCCGACCATTTCGACCCGGCTGAGACGCTGGGCAAGGTCGGGCTCGGCAATAGGCTCGACAATTTCCCCGCTCAGTTGAGCGGCGGCGAACAGCAGCGCGTCTCCATCGCCCGTGCGATCGCCAAGAAACCGAAGCTATTGCTCTGCGATGAGCCGACCGGTGCGCTCGATTATGAAACCGGCAAGGAAGTGCTGCAGTTGCTGCAGGACATCTGCCGCGCCGAAGGCATGACCGTGCTCATCATCACGCACAATTCCGCGCTCGCGCCGATGGCTCACAAGGTGATCCACTTCCGCTCCGGCAAGGTGGTGGGGCAGGAGTTCAACGTCGCTCCCACGCCCATCGCCGACATCGAATGGTGAGGCCGATGACAATGGCTGCGAGACACGGGCGTAACGGTGGCGGCGACGTTCCGCGCGGGGGATTGCCTGCAACCTCTGGAAGGGTGACCGAAGACCCCGAACAGGGCGTGGAACCTTCTGTGAAACCTTCTGTGGAACCTCCCGTGAAACATGTTGTGAAACAATCTGTGAAACATGAAGAAGAGCGTCGTTCCAGCGATGACGGCAGCGCCATGCGAGGCGCAGGCCTCTCCGGCGCGTTCGCCAAGGATATGTGGCGCTGCTGGCTGCGCAGCTGGAAGCGATTCGTGTCGATCGCCGTCATCACGATGCTCGGGGTGGCGGTGCTGACCGGCATCTACGCCGGATGCCGTGACGCCTTCCTCGCCGCAGGCCGGTTCTACCATCAGCAAGGCCTGCATGATCTGCAGGTGCTTTCCACATACGGTCTGACCGACGACGATGTGGCCGCATTGCGCGAGGTCGAAGGCGTGGAAGTCGTGCAGCCGGAGCGCTCGCAGACGGTCACTGCATCAGTCAAAGGTGCGAAGAAAACCGTCACCATGCAGGAGATCGGCACCGAGGGGCTGGACCAGCCGTATCTACAGCGTGGTGAAATGCCAGACAAAGCCGGTGAAGTGGCGGTGACGCAGCAGTTTCTGGACGACAGCGGTCTCAAGATCGGCAGTCATATCACCGTGACCGCTCAGCAGACTGCGTCGCCGATTGCTGGGGCCATGCCGTCGGGAACAAGCGTTGACGACAACGGCAATAGCAACGGCAATACAAGCAGTGACACCGCCGAAGTCGAAGGTACGGGAAAGGCGGGTGCAGCGCCTGATGCTGCAACATCGCCATCGACAGGTACCGGGATCGCTTCCTCCGCCTCGGACGACTCAGACGCTTCAATCACCGATACCGAGCAAGCCCCGCAATTCCCCACGGAACTCACCATCGTCGGCGTGGTGCTCGACCCGCGCGACCTCAGCAATCCGGCGGGCTACTCCAGCATGACCTCCTTCCGGTCCACGTCAGCCGAGGATTATGTGTTCTTCGCGCCCAGCGCGGGAGTGACCGGCAACGTGTACACGGCGATCTCCATCGCCGTCGCAGGCGCGTCCGCATACGACACGTTTTCTGATGATTATGACGCCATCGTTAAGACCGTCGCCGACCGCATCGAGAGCCAAGTGCAGAACGAGCAGCAGAAAACCCGGCGCCAACGTATCGTGGCCAACGCGCAGAGCACGCTTGATGATGCCAAAACCAAGGCCATGAAGCAGCTTGATGACTCCCAAAAGGACATCGACGGCAATCGAGCCGAACTGCAGGCCAACGAGAAAACGCTGACAGACAGTCGTACCCAACTGGAGCAGAACAAGACGGCTCTCACCGACGGCGAGCGGCAGATCGCTGAGGGACGCACGCAGATCGCCGACGCACGCCAGCGCATCGCCGAGGGACGCACGCAGATCGCGGACGCTCGCGCCCGACTCGAATCCGGCAAAGCGCAACTGGCCAGCGCTAGGCGGCAACTTGACGCTGTGCAAGCCGAGCTGACCGCCAATCGCACCAAAGTCGAACAAGGCATCACACAAATCGGCCAAGGCATGGCGCAAATCGATCAGATGCTTGCGCTGATCGAACAGGCCGATGGATTGCTGGCCCAGCTCGACCCCAATATCGACCTTGACTCGCCCACCTGGCAGGCCATCAAGGCACTGCTCGCGCGCCTTGGCATCACCGTGCCGGACGTCCCCTCCATCGGGTCGCTCAGGCAGCAGCTCGCCGCCAAACAGGCCGAACTACAGACCCAGCGCGATTCGCTGGCCGGACAGCAAGCCGAACTGCAGCGCACGCTGAACGAGACCATCATCCCTGCGCAATCCACCTTGGACGAGCAGAACCGGCAGTTGAGCGCCAAAGAACAGGAGACCGCCGCCGGCGAAGCCCAGCTCAATACGCAATCCGCCGAACTCGAGGCCAACGCCACCCAGCTGGAAACGCAGTCGGCGCAGCTCGAAGCACAGGCCGCGCAGCTGGCGGCCGGCCGACAGCAGCTCGAAGAAGGCGAACGTCAGCTCGAACAGGGCGAGCGGCAGCTCAAGGACGGCAAGCAACGACTCGACGAAGCGCAACAGCAATTGGACGCCAAGCGCAGCGAGGCGGAAAGCACATTCGCCCAGCAGCAGCGCCGCATCGACGACGTGGCCAACGCGCGCTGGTATGTGCAGACGCGCGCCTCAATCGGCGGGTTCAGCGCATTCAAATCGGACATCAGCTCCATCGAATCCATCGGACGCGCGTTCCCCGTCGTGTTCCTGGTGGTCGCCGTACTGATGAGCCTGATTACCATGACCCGCATGGTCGAGGAGGACCGCGGCCTCATCGGCACATATCTCGGGCTTGGCTACGGCGGTCTCACGGTGTCCATGCGATACCTGCTGTTCGCATTGCTCGCCTGTCTGATCGGTGGCGGGGTCGGGTTGCTGGCCGGATTCCTCGGCATTCCGGCGTTCCTGCTCGTGGTGATCGAGGGGCTGTACGTGCTGCCCGGCGTGCGGCTCGAATATGACTGGCTGTATGGCTCTGCGGGCATCCTGCTGTTCGTGGTGGGCGTGGGTGTGGCGACCGCGCTCGCCTGCCGAGGCGAGATACGGCATGCACCGGCCGTGCTGATGCGGCCCAAGGCCCCCAAGGCGGGCGCGCGCATCCTGCTGGAGCGAATAACGCCGGTATGGGGTCGGCTGAGCTTCCTCGGCAAGGTGACCGCGCGCAACATCTTCCGGTTCAAGGAGCGACTGCTGATGACCGTGGGCGGAGTGGCCGGCTGCACGGCGCTGATCGTCTGCGGATTCGCGATCAACGACACCGTGGCCACCATCGGCGTCAAACAGTACGAGAAGATTTATCAGTATGATCTGATGGTCGTGTCCAACGACGACGATGCCGCCGCGATGCGCAAGCGGATTACGGCGGACGGGAAGACCTCCGAAACACTGGATTTGCGCGTAGACAACGGTACGATGAGCAACTCCGCGCAGGAGAGCGAGACCGTGCAACTGATGACGGTTCCGGAGGATTCGCTCGCCGCGCTGAACGACATGGTGACGCTTCGACCGGCGGATGATGGCGGTTGGCTGGGGCTGCCGAGGTTTGCTGATGTGGCGGATTGGTTCGGCGGCTCCGGTGGCCGCGGCAGCTCGGTGACGCTGGATGACAGCGGGGTGATTGTGGCGCAGTCGGCGGCCAATTCGCTGGGCGTGCGCACCGGAGACACCGTGACGCTCGGCAATGGCGGCAGCACGCGCGCTACGGTGAAGGTCGCCGCGGTGACGCGCAACCTCATCGGCTCGGATGTGTACATCAGCGAGCGGCTGTATGACCAGAAGTTTGCGGGTGACGGCTCCTCCCGGGCAGACGGCGAGGCGGCGTCTGCTGCGGATGGTGCTACTGCGGATGGTGCTGCTGCGGATGGTGCTAAGGATACGGATGACTCGGCAGCGTCGTCGAATTCCGATGTATCCTCCTCGACCCTGACGTGGAACGCCATGCTGGCCAAGCTCAAGGGTTCCGATGCCGATCAGATCGCGTATGCGGACCGGCTGGGCGAGGATTCGGCGGTGCTCAAAGCGGTGAGCTCCGCGCATCTGGCGGAATCGTTCAAGTTCGATCTGATGGGAGCGGTGGTGGCGCTGATTGTCGGACTGGCGGGCGGCCTGGCCTTGGTGGTGCTGTTCACGCTGGCCAATACGAACGTCTCCGAACGGGTGCGTGAGATGGCGACGCTGAAGGTGCTCGGCTTCTTCGACCGGGAAGTGCACTCATATGTGAACCGCGAAATGCTGATACTCACCGGCATGGGCGTGCTCGTGGGGCTGCCGCTCGGCCGGTGGATAGGCGGCTTGCTGACCGCTGCGCTGAACATGCCGTCGCTGTATTTCGAAGTGGAGGTGCACTGGTATAGCTACCTCATCGCCGCTGCAGCCACGTTCGCGTTCGCGCTGCTCGTGCAGCTGTTCACCAACCCGGTGCTCGACCGGATCGACCCGGTCAGCTCACTCAAATCCGTGGAGTAGCAGTTCAATTTATGCGACAATAATTGAACTTTTTGGATGGAAATTTACAACATTGTTACGCCTGTTCGTTGAACCGCCGAGGCTTGCGTATGCCAAGCAATGCTACAGTCTGAACTTGAATTGAACAGTTGGCGTGCCTGCCTATGCGATTGATATCGGCATGGGCGGCGCGCAGCGGGAAAGAACGAGTTGTATGACCGAATCGAACACGACGGCCGGAAGCGGTATGGGAAGCGTTGACGTCGCTGGGAATAAAAGGGATTCCGGTACTCTGAAATCCGTCGAAAGCCTCGACAAGAACAACGAGATGGCGCGCGGCCTGAACAACAGGCACGTGCAGTTCATCGCCATCGGCGGCACCATCGGCACTGGCCTGTTCCTCGGCTCCGGCAAATCCATCGCGCTGACCGGTCCGAGCATCGTGTTCGTGTACATCGGCGTGGGCATCATCATGTTCCTGCTCATGCGCGCCATCGGCGAGCTGATGTACCGCGACCCGAGCCAGCACACGTTCATCAACTTCATCACCCGCTACCTCGGCCGCGGATGGGGCAAGTTCGCCGGCTGGTCGTACTGGATCGTGCTCGTGCTCATCGGCATGAGCGAAATCACGGCCGTCTCCACGTACTTCATCACGTTCTTCGACACGTTCGGCTTCGATCTGAGCCATTGGAAATGGCTGATCGAGCTGTGCTTCCTCGCCGCGCTCGTGACCATCAACCTCATCGCCGTCAAGGCGTTCGGCGAGGCGGAATTCTGGTTCTCGATGATCAAGATCACGCTGATCTGCGCGATGATCGCCACCGCTGTGGTGATGGTGGTGATCGGCTACCATTACGACGCCGTGCAGATCACCGGCCAGGACGGCATCTCGCCGGCCGGTCACGCGGGCATCGACAACATCACCAACAACTTCCAGATCGCGCCGAACGGCTGGCTGAGCTTCCTGATGAGCTTCCAGATGGTGTTCTTCGCGTACGAGATGATTGAATTCGTGGGCGTCACCGTCTCCGAGACGCAGAATCCGAGGAAGGTCTTGCCGAAGGCCGTCAACGAGATCATCGTGCGCGTGCTCATCTTCTATGTCGGCGCGCTGCTGGCCATCATGGTGATTGTGCCGTGGACCACGTTCAAGCCGAACAAGGATGGCTCCTTCGCGTCCCCGTTCATCATGGTGTTCCAGTTCGCGGGGCTCAAGTGGGCTGCCGCGATGGTGTTCTTCGTGGTGATCACCGCGGCCTCCTCGGCCCTGAACTCGCTGCTGTACTCGGCCGGCCGTCACCTCTACCAGCTGGCGAGCGAGTCCGAGTCGCCTGCATTCCAGAAGATCGGCCAGGTCTCCCGCCGACAGGTGCCGGCGCGCGCGATTCTGGTGTCCGCCGCACTGATCCTGCTCTCGCCGATCGTCAACGCGATCCCCGGCGTCTCCGGCGCGTTCGTGCTGTTCGCCTCCGCCTCCAGCGCCGTCATCGTGTTCATCTACGTACTCACGATGATCGCCCACCGCAAGTATCGCCGATCCGCCGACTTCATCGCCGACGGCTTCGTGATGCCCGCGTGGAAAGTGCTCAATACGGTGGCGATCGCGTTCTTCGTGTTCGTCTACTGCACGCTGTTCCTGGCCGACGACACGCGCATGTCCGCAATCGCCGGACTGGTCTGGCTCGTGGTGTTCGGCGGCTACTGCCTGCTGCATGACCGCTTCCAGAATCGCGATCTGAAGGCCGCGCTGCAGCATCACGACTGAACGCGCGCGGCACTGTACTGCGCTGCACCCATAAGCCCCGGTTCCTGCATCGATGATGCCCGGATACCGGGGCTTTGTGCATCTCACCGTGGGGTCTACGTTGCTGTGTTTACCATACGGACCGGTATGCGTCAGGTATCCACTATGTGAGTAACGAATCATCGAATATCGGGTGTGTCAACCAGCTGTCGCAAAGGCGTCTGCTTCATTTACGAACGGCATGATACGGCCAAGGCATGCAGGCCGGTCGACGAGCCGAAGCTGTCTTTCTTTCATATGAGAAATTGTGGCGAAAGGATGTGTGATTTCCTGCATGGAAGAAAAACTGGCGCGATGATGCGAAATCGGCTACCGTGGCACGAAAGAGTGTCGCGACAGCCGATATCTGAGTTCTTTATTGTCTCGTGTGGTATGAGCCGCGCCGGAATGGCGTCTGATTTCAGTGCAGCGCGGGGCGTCCTCCGGCGAAACCGTACTGCAATGTGCCGTGCACCAGCGCAGAAGTGAAGTGAGCCGTGCACAGACCTGCCTCTTCGGCTTCATGCGTGCATCCGGCAATACTGCACAGTAAGACCTTGTGATTGCGAATCATCATTAATCCCCTTCATTGGGATGGCGTCCATGCCATCTATTGGTTCCCAGCATAGGCGAACTACGTCATAAAAGCCAAAGCACGGGCGATTCTGCGCGGTTTTGAGCGATTCGAGATGGATTGTTGGGATTTTTGCGCGTCCCCGCGAGCGGCAGCGAGTTGGCGGTGGGCGGAGCAGATAAGCACGTCGGCGCGGTGGTGCTCCCGCATGTGCTGAGCGTGTTGTAGTGCATCGCGCTCAGCACAGCTAGCGCTCTGCGTTATTGAGAATCAGGACTTCCCAATGGCAAAGGCCGGGCCAGACCCGGCCCGGCCTTCTGTTTGCCATGAATAGGAGGCAGAAATGAACAACCGGAAGAAACAGGGTTCATGCAAACCCGATTGGACGTGGGTTGTCATAATGATGGTTATGGTAATCCTCGCGGTTCGCGTCCCGGAGACGTGGACCGCGGCGACATGCGTCGGTGTCATCAGCATCGTCGCATTGCTGTGCAGTCGTAAGTAACGCATGCGCTCCGGCTTCGCCCTCATCCTGCGAAGCCTCTTCTCGTTGCTTACGGGATTCACTATACCGTATTGCTGCGAACGGCTGATGCATTGGAAACTTCATTGCCGATGCGATCCGTGCGTATTGATTGTGGCGTGTGCGTTGATGGTGACTAAGCCTGCCCGGTGGCCATTGAAAGCGTATGTGCAAGTTGGTCGATGCCGATGATGCGGATGGTGATTCGTCAGACGATAAAAATTGTTTACAGTGTGAGGTAACCTAGGATGGCTGTATGGCGCGGCATGTCTGGCGGCGACTGAGGCCTTGGTGGGGCGGATACGCTCGAGTCGGGTAGTGGGGTCGCTTGCAAAGCGGGTGAACGCCGTTCGCGATTATGTATGACGCGCTGCCGGGATTACAGGAGAATGGAAGGCGATATGGGCTTTGAGGATGAGGCGGTCCACGAATTGTGGACCACGGTATGGGGCCATAGGTCGGCGATGCAGCGCGAGATGATGCGCGGCGCGCACGGCGAGGCGTTCGCTATCCGTCAGCTGGCCCATGTCGGCACCATGACCCCCTCGCAGCTGGCCGATTCCATGCATGCCACCTCCGGCCGCGTCTCCACACTGCTGGCCGCCATGGAGAAAAAAGGTCTGGTGACGCGCGAAGTGGATCCCAACGACCGGCGTGTGGTTCGTGTGAGCCTTACTGACGCCGGCCGCGAGCATGGGCGCCGCGACATGCAGGAGATGCGTGATGCCGTCTGCTGGATCTTCTCGCAGATGGGGGAGCGCAGAACTCGCGAATTCCTTGACCTCTCCCGCGAATTCATGACCTACATGTCGATTTGCCGTCCGGGAAAGCCGCGTCCCACGCCGGAAGAAGTGCGGGCCGCGTTCGAGAAGCGCGATCGGCAAGTCGGGGCTGAGGAGGAGCAGCGCGGGCGTGCGGCTGATGCTCGTCGAGGATTGTAGCGGCGGGAATGGCTCGAAGGAAAGTCGCTTCGCCGCCTAATGGACAGCGCGGCTCGGGCTCTGACTCGGGCTCCTGCGGTGAAAGCCTTCCCGGGGCCGTCTGGGAGGATTCGGTAGACGGTTTGTCGGTGGCTTCATCGCGCGCCTGGGTGCGCGCGGCTTCACCGTGTGGTTCGCGTTCGCGCAAAGAGAAATATGCGGAGTCCAGAAGCCTTTGTCGTTGCCACGCGTAATATCTTACACTGTAAGTAATTCAATAACAGAAGATAACTTGCTGGTGCAGTCGGCGTGCGGGCCAATGCCCGGCAATGCTCAACCGACGTAATGCAGTAATACTCAATCGATGCTTGGCCGACAGCCAGGCCGGCAATAAGAATCAGCACAACCAACCCAATCCATCACAATCCAATCCAACCAAACCAACCCAAGGGGAAACCAATGCTTCGCATCCTGAAATACCTCTCCAAAGCGGAGATCGGTCAGATGCTCATCGCCCTGGTGACCATCGTCGGGCAGGTCTATCTCGACCTGAAACTTCCCGACTATATGTCGGACATCACCAAGCTGGTCGAAACGCCGGGCAGCGCCATGTCGGACATCTGGATCGCCGGCGGCAAAATGCTGCTCATCTCGCTCGGCTCCGTGGCATGCGCAGTCGTGACCGGATTCCTGTCCGCGCGCGTCGGCTCGTCGTTCACCCAGCGCCTGCGCTCGCTGGAATTCCGTCAGGTCGAATCGTTCGGCCCGGCCGAAATGAGCCGATTCTCCGCCGCAAGCCTCATCACCCGCTCCACCAACGACATCACGCAGATTCAGATGTTCATCACCATCGGCCTGCAGCTCATCGTCAGGTCGCCGATCATGGCCGTGTGGGCGGTGGCCAAGATCGCGAACGAAGGCTTCGAATGGACGCTTGCCACCGGCATCGCCACCGCGTTCCTGCTGGGTGCGGTCGCCATCATGATGGCCATGGTCATGCCCAAATTCAAGGCCATGCAGGCTCTCACCGACAACATCAACCTCGTGGCGCGCGAGAACCTCACCGGCCTGCGCGTGGTCCGCGCCTACAACGCCGAGGACTATCAGGAGGCCAAATTCACCAAGGCCAACCGCGACCTGACCGAAACCCAGCTGTTCACCAACCGCGTCATGGCATTCATGATGCCGCTCATGAACACCGTGATGAACGGCCTCATGCTCGCGGTCTACTGGATTGGCGCCTACCTGATCGACGCGGCCGCGCTCACCGACAAGCTCACCTTGTTCTCCAACATGGTGGTGTTCTCCAACTACTCCGTGCAGGTGATCATGAGCTTCCTGCTGATGAGCATGGTGTTCGTGCTCTGGCCGCGCGCCGACGTGTCCGCGCAGCGCGTGCTCGAAGTGCTCGACACCGAACCGCTGGTCAAGGACGGCCGCGAATCCGCCGCCGAGAAAGCGCTGGAAACCGCCGCGCGCGGCACGGTGGAATTCCGCAACGTGAGCTTCGCCTACCCCGATTCGCGCGAGGCCACGCTCGAAGGCATCAGCTTCACCGCCGAGCCCGGGCAGACCGTGGCGTTCATCGGCTCCACCGGCTCCGGCAAGTCGTCGCTCATCAATCTGGTACCCAGGTTCTATGACGCCACCGGCGGCCAGGTGCTGGTCGATGGCGTGGACGTGCGCGACTACGATGTGAAGACCCTGCGCGACAAGATCGGCTACGTGCCACAGCAGTCGGTGCTGTTCAAGGGCACCGTGGCCTCCAACGTGAGCTACGGCGACGATGTGCGGGGCGAGTCGGCGGATGTCGAAATGGCTGATACCTCCACCATCGCCGGCCGCAAGCGCGAGACCGCGTTGATCGCCGCCGGCAAAGCTGCGGAAAGTGCCGATATGCCGGCCGAGCAGCTGAATCGTATCAAAGCCGCGGCCGACGTGGCCCAGGCCAGCGAATTCGTCAATCGCATGGACGGCGGGTATTCCGCTGCGATAGCACAGGGCGGCTCGAACGTGTCCGGCGGGCAGAAGCAGCGCCTGTCCATCGCGCGGGCCGTCTACCGTCACCCGGAAATCCTGATCTTCGACGATTCGTTCTCCGCGCTCGACTTCAAAACCGACCGCGAAGTGCGCGACGCGCTCGCCCGCGAGGCCAAGGATTCCACCAAGCTCATCGTCGCCCAGCGCATCGGTACCATCATGAACGCCGACCATATCGTCGTACTCGACGATGGCAAGGTCGTCGGCCAAGGCACCCACCGCGAACTGCTGAAGACCTGCGAGATCTACCGGCAGATTGCCGAATCCCAGCTCAGCCAATCGGAGCTTACTGCGTAAGCCGCCGTAATTCGGCTCCCGTTCGCGGGAGCTGCCGAGCATAGAGCATAGCGAGACCGAGGGCAGTTTCTGAGGCCTTCCAGCTTCTCTCCCTCCGGCGCTTCGCGCCACCTCCCTCATCAGAGGCAGGCCAATACGGACTTATAAGGAGCAACACATGCCAAGAGAATCCATGGGGCATGGGCCGGGCGCAGGGCGCGCGGTCGAAAAGCCCAACGATTTCGGCAAAGTCATGGGCAAGCTCGTGCACTATTGCCGCAACTACATTCCCGTCATCGCGGTCGCGCTCGTGCTGGGCGCGATCGGCACCACCTGCCAGATCGTCGGCCCGGACAAGCTCAAGGAGATGACCAACGCCATCGTCAACGGCCTGCCCGCCATCGTGAACGGCCGGCCGGTCATGCGATCGATCGATTTCGGCGAAGTCAGCCGCATCGCATGGCTGCTGGTCGCGCTGTACGTGGGATACGCGGTGCTCGGCTACGCGCAGAGCTGGCTGATGGCGAACGTCACCCAGCGCACCGCCCAGCGGCTGCGCGAGTCGATTTCGGTCAAAATCAACAAACTCCCGCTCAAGTACTTCGACAAGGTCAGCTACGGCGACGTGCTCTCCCGCATCACCAACGATGTGGACGCCATCGGCCAGACGCTGGGACAGTCGCTCGGCGCGCTGATCACCTCCGTGACGCTGTTCGTGGGCGCGCTGGTCATGATGTTCTATAACAACGTGATCATGACCCTGTGCGCCATCGGAACCAGCCTGCTCGGCATGGTGCTCATGATGGTGATCATGAAGACCTCGCAGAAGTACTTCGTGCGCCAGCAGATCGCGTTGGGTGATGTGAACGGACACGTGGAGGAGATGTACGCCGGGCATCTCATCGTCAAGGCGTACAACGGCGAGGCGGATTCAATCGAACGCTTCGAAAAGTACAACGCCGACCTGTACGATTCCGGCTGGAAGTCGCAGTTCCTCTCCGGCCTGATGATGCCGCTCATGCAGTTCGTAGGCAACCTCGGCTACGTGGTGGTGTGCGTGGTGGGTGCGGCGCTCGCCATGGACGGGCAGATCGAGTTCGGCGTGATCGTGGCGTTCATGATGTACATCCGCCTGTTCACCCAGCCGCTTTCCCAGTTCGCCCAGGCGTTCCAGAACCTGCAGCGCTGCGCGGCCGCCGCCGAGCGCGTGTTCGGCTTCCTCGAGGAGCCGGAGATGGCCGACGAAGCCGGCAAGTCCGCCTTGCTGGGGGCCGATGGGCATCCGGTGAAGGGCGACGTGGAATTCAAGCATGTGCAGTTCGGCTACGAGCCTGACAAGCCGATCATCCATGACTTCTCCGCTTCGGTTGCGGCCGGCCAGAAGGTCGCCATCGTGGGGCCGACCGGCGCCGGCAAGACCACCATGGTGAACCTGCTCATGCGTTTCTATGAGATCTCCGGCGGCTCGATCTCCATCGACGGCGTGGACACGGCCAGCGTGCCACGGTGGAACGTGCACGACCAGTTCTCCATGGTGCTGCAGGACACGTGGGTGTTCCGCGGGACCGTGCGCGAGAACATCGCCTACTCCAAGCCGGGCGTCACCGACGAGCAGATCGTGGCGGCCTGCCGTGCCGTCGGCCTGGACCACTTCGTACGCTCGCTGCCGCAGGGCTACGACACGGTTCTGGACGACAAGTCCGCCCTGTCCGCAGGCCAGAAGCAGCTGCTCACCATCGCCCGCGCCATGGTGCAGGACGCCCCGATCCTGATTCTCGACGAGGCCACCTCTTCGGTCGACACCCGTACCGAAGAGCTCATCCAGAAGGCCATGGACGCGCTGACCGTCGGGCGGACGAGTTTCGTGATCGCACACCGCCTCTCCACGATTCGCGACGCCGACATGATTCTCGTCATGAACCACGGCGACGTGATCGAACGCGGCACCCATGAAGAGCTGCTGGAGGCGGGCGGGTTCTACGCCGACCTCTACAACAGCCAGTTCGCGCAAATCGCCTGATGGCGTGTCTTCTGCGCCCCGAGTCGTGCAGCGGGGCTGCATGCGGAGTGGTTCTTGATGAATATGGATGGCTATCTGCTTTCAATGAGGTACATTTCACGTTTTGCGGAAAGCTATCTGCTTTGAATGAGGTACCTTGATTCTCGAACTGCGGGTATTCAGCCTGTGGAGATAGCGATATTCTGCGGTTGTTGGCCTCGGGCTACCGGATCATGTACCTCACGTAAGGCAGATAGCTCTCTGTAAGACGTGAAATGTACCTCATTGAGCCGAGATAGCTTGAAATAGTACGCAGAATCATCGCACGAAGAAGCCGCCGGGGAATCCGGCGGATTGTGCGGCGGTGCGGTCGGCGTTGAGGATGGCGCAGTCGAAGGCGAAGTGGGCGCGCAGCTGGTTGGCTGGGGTGGTGAACAGGGCGGTGGCCAATCCGTCGGCCAAGGCCGTGGAATATGCGGGCGGGACGTCATGATTGCGCAGCCCGGCTTCCCGATCGACTTCCCGTCTGACTGCACGGTTGCCTTTCCGGCCAGCATCATCTTGAGAGGATTCGATCTGCACCGCAACCCACGTGGCAGCCACCTCGTCTACCGGCAGCCCATCGATGGCGTTCAGCAGATGATGCAGATGATGCCCGGCCGCCTCTCCCCAGCGTCGGCGACTGGGGGCGCTCGCGCAGAACGCGCCGGAGCGCAGTTCGACGGTGCCCACCGCTCGGGTCGGATTGGCGGGGTCCTCCATTGCGATGGTGATCGGCGCGTTCGTGTGGATCAGCAGGTCGCCGCCCGCGTCGATGACGTATCCGGTCTCCAGCATCCCCGCGATCAGATCCACCAGATATCCTTTGCCGCACGCGCCGAAGTCGAGCGCGACCGGTCCGTGCGTCACTAGCGTCGTGCCATGGCGCTCAACGTCAACTGGCCAAACGGCCCGTCCGTGAATTGCGCCTGCATGTTCGGCGGCGTCGGACTCAACGGCAAACGAATAAGCGGCATCATAACCAAGTCGAATCAAATCCTCGCCCACGCATGGGTCGATTGCGCCATCGGTGGCGTCGAACAGGCGGTCATACAAATCGAACAGCGGACCGCACCAGTCGGGGAAATCGAACGTGCCGCCGTGTGCGGCAGTACGCATCCGGCCGACAGTCGAATCGCCTCTGAACCGGGACAGCGCGGACTCGTATGTGTCGATGAACGTGCCAATCCGGTCTCGAATCCCATCATTGAGTGCGGCATCGGTGTGCAGTAGCAGTCCGGTGCCCAACGCTGCGGGAAAGGCGGCGACGTGCGGCAATCGTTCGGTCAAACCAGTCATGCCTACCATCGTAGAACGCGTGGTTCTCCCGGTGTATACTGGATTTTGACACTGTGTCAATGTTGATTCGGAGGTTGTGAGAATGGGCAATACGACTACAGCAAGTGTAACGGGAGCGCAAGTTGCATCGTCGAAGTCATCCATCAAAGACCTGCCCCTGCCCAAGGTGTGGGCGTTCGCCATCGGTCAGTTCGGCTGGGCGCTGCTCTCCGGCATCATTTCCAACTGGCTGGTGTATTTCTACCAGCCCGACCAGGAGACTATCTCGCAAGGCCAGACCGTGTTCGTGCCGCAAGGCCTCGTGGTGCTCGGCATAGTGACCGTGGTGGGCGGCATCACCGCGTTCGCCCGTTTCTTCGACGCGTTTGTGGACCCCGCGGTCGCGTCCCTGTCCGACCGGTGCAACGCTCGTTCCGGCCGCCGCATGCCGTTCCTCAAGTTCGCCGCAGCGCCGCTCGCCATCATCACTGTGCTCGTATTCTGGAGTCCGATCAACGGCACCAGCTGGGCCAACGCGGCGTTCCTGTTCGTCACCGTTATCGGCTACTACATCGCCCTCACGTTCTACTGCACGCCATACAACGCACTCATCGCCGAACTCGGCCATGACTCCAAGCAGCAGCTCACCATCTCCACCGCCATCTCCTTCACGTGGGTGGCGGGCACGGCCATTGCGTATGTGGCGCCGGTGATCTGGGGCGGTTTCGTGCCGGCGATGGGCCGCATCACCGCCATCCGCGTGACCTTCACCATCATGGCCGCCGTGGCGTTCGCCTGCATGCTGGTGCCGCCACTCGCCATCCGCGAGAAGGACTACGTCAACTCGCAGCCCACCTCCGAATCGACCATCGAATCCCTGAAGCAGACCTTCGGCGACGGCGAATTCCGCAAGTTCGTCTGCTCCGACGTGGTCTACTGGGTGGCCATCACCACCTTCCAGACCGGACTGCCGTTCTTCGTCACCTCGCTGCTCAAGCTCCCCGAAACCACCACGACCATCTACTTCGTGCTCATGACCGGCGTCTCCGTGCTGTTCTATCTGCCGGTGAATCTGCTGGCCAACCGCGTGGGCAAGAAGCGTCTGCTGCTGGTGGCGTTCGTGATCTTCACCTGCGCGTTCGCGTTCGCCGGCGCGCTCGGCTCCGGTGCTTTGGGCTTCCTGCCGGCGATGGCGCAGGGGCTGATGCTCTCGGTGGTGGGGGCGATTCCGATGGCCGCGTTCGGCATTCTGCCGCAGGCCATCGTGGCGAATATCGCCGACGCCAGCTCGCGCGTCACCGGTCAGGATCGTCAGGGTATGTTCTACGCCGCCCGCACCTTCGCGATGAAGATGGGTCAATCCGTGGCCATGCTGCTGTTCACCGGTGTGTCGACGATTGGCGTGGCATCCGGTGCCGGTTACCGCATCGCAGCCATTTGTGCGGCTGTGTTGTGTGGCATCGGCGGCATCGTGTTCGCGTTCTATGACGAGAAGAAGGTGCTTGACGTGCTTGGCGCGCGTAAGGCGTGATTCCCTTCTCTTTCCCTCTCGAGCGACGTCCCACGCCGAATTGCGTTTGACCGCACTTCGTACTATACTGTTGCGAGTTGCTTTGCGGAGCAGAGCAACACGCCAAGGGGCTGTAGCTCAGTTGGTAGAGCGTTTCGTTCGCATCGAAAAGGTCGCGGTTTCGATTACCGTCAGCTCCACGAACCCTCCGGATTCCACCCCGGAGGGTTTTTCTTTTTCGCGCTATCTGGACTATCTGCGATACGAGGTGCTGTCGTCGGCATAGCGTCGTCGGCATAGCTCAAACCGCAACGATTTTGCCAAACATTCTTGCTGATTGGCTTGATTCCGGCAGCTCGGGGCGGTGCGTGGCAGAATCGTTGCTGCGCGCTGCTTCGCATGGCTGCTGTCCCGGAGCGGGACCCCTGTAAGGCAGGCAGATGTTCCGAAAGACGGTAGTCGGCCCCTCGTAACGGAGAAACAGCGTTCGCTATGTAGTGAAATGCTCCGTGGCTTAGGCAATACTGGAGATATGACGACACGTGCCACCGATTTCACCGAACAGTTCCGCTCCGACGATGAGAGGGAGGTGAACGGTGACGCTCCCGTCGCCGAAGCTGCCGCCGACAGTGCTCCGCATGCGCAATCCCGTGAAGCGGCCGTCGAGATTCCCGCCGGCACCGTGGTGCTCGCCGCGACCCCGATCGGCAATATCGGCGACGCCTCCGCCCGCCTGGTCGCGCTGATGGAGCGTGCGGACATCATCGCCGCCGAAGACACCCGCCGACTGTACGATCTGGCCCGTCGTCTCGGCGTATATGTGACCGGCCGCGTGGTCGCCTACCACGACCACAACGAGCGAGCCAAGGCGGACGGCCTGCTCGATCAGGTCAAGACTGGTGCCACAGTGCTGGTGGTTTCGGATGCCGGCATGCCCACCATCAACGACCCCGGTCTGGCCATCGTGCGCCGCGCCATCGAACGCGGGCTGCCGGTGACCTGCGCGCCGGGCCCGTCCGCTGTGCTCGATGCGCTTGCCCTCTCCGGCCTGCCCACCGACCGCTTCTGCTATGAAGGATTCCTCCCGCGCAAGCACTCCGAGCGCGTACAGTCCCTGCGCGCGCTGCTGCCTGAACGTCGCACCATCGTGTTCTACGAGACGCCCCATCGTATCGCCGAATCGATGGACGACCTGCTCGATGCGTTCGGTCCTGACCGCCCGATGGCGTTGTGCCGCGAACTCACCAAGGATTATGAGCAGGTGCGTCGCGGGCCGATTGGTGAGATTCGCCAAGGCGTGATCGACGACCCGCCACGTGGCGAAATGGTACTGGTGATCGCCGGTGCGTCCAATGAGGAGGCCGAGGCTGCGGCCCCCAATATGCTGAGTGTGGAGGATATGGCCGTGCTCGCCATCGACCGTGCGCTCGAAGACGGGCTGCGCATCAAGGATGCCATTGCCCAGGTCGTGCAGGAACACCCGCTGCCGGACGGATCGTTGGCCAATCGCAAGCAGGTGTACTCCGCGGTACTGGAGATCCGCGGCTGATGTTCGCAGCCGATGCCTGCGGCTGACTTACTTCTGCCAGCGGAACTGTTCGTTACTCATCCTCCAAGGATTCGAGCAGTATTTCGAGCGATTGCCGCACGCCCGGCCCGCCTGCTTGGGAAATGAATTCCAGGATAGCCGCGTCGGCGGAAGGATTCGCCACAATCCACCGTCGCAGCTCTGGCACATGAAGCGCGATGTGCCAGAGCGTCTCCGCTTCAGTCGACGGATCGCATGCCACGAGCGGCGTCAGGGCGATTGGCGGGGCGGGGGGAGTGGTCAAGTCGGAGATAGGGGCGGATGCCGTAGTAGTGGCGGAAGATAGCGGAAGCCGATGTGATTGGCGCAGACGATGCAGCCGCTGCGAGGACCGTTTCCGGATACGAGGTCGCCGGTGGTTCCATTCCATCATGAGTATCGTTCCGTGGTGATTTCGTCGATCTCGCGCTGGATGGCGGTGAAGAACTCCTTGGCGCGGGCCGCGTATTTGTGGTGCCGATGCTCTTTGACGATTTGCAGACAGTCGTCCGGCTGGAATTCGTATGCGGACATCAGTTGGCACACCAGGGCGTTGATGGTGGAGGGATCCGGGTCGCTTTCGGGCGCCATGACCAGATCGCAGGCGGTGCGGGCCGGCGTGGTGATGGTGAGGGATCCGATTTTGAGTATCTGCTCGGGCAGTGTCAGTCGTTTGAACACGCGGATGCGCCGGCCGACGGTCGATGAACGGAAATGAGAGGTGGAGATCACGTCGATGGTGTTGGGGAACGGGTCGCCGCCCAGCCAAACCCATGCGGCGGTATAGGTGCAGGCCACTGTGCCGAAGGGTGCGATTGACGCCACGATGGCGGCCCGGCCGTACAGCGTGTTGGCATGTTCGGACCAGTAGCCCGAGAATTCGTCCAGTTGGTTGACGGTGCCGAATGCGCTGAGACGGCTGAGGCTGAGCGGGCCGGGCAGGTCGTTGGTGTGCAGCAGTATCGGCACCGTCGGTTGGCATGGGGTGGCGGCAGAGGTGATGGACGGCAGTGTGGACGGGCGCGTCGTGTCGGAATGCGATGCGCGGCCGGCTGGATGCATCGCGCGTGGGCCATTGGCGTTCCTCGTTGCGCGCGGCGTGCTGCTGTGTGGCGCGATGTTGCGAGGCGCGCTGCCGTGTGGCGCGATGCCGGTGCCTGCGGCGTTCATATCGGTACTCATGTCCCTACCGTGGCACAATGCGCGCCCGCGTGCCATCGGCATGGCGAAAACGGTGGATAAGTGGATAAGTGCGGAGGTCGGATGATTGTGGACGGATGATTGGCGGGGCGCAGTACGGCGTGGTCCTGTAATTGTGGTCGGGCTTTGCCCGCGCTTTGCTGGCATGGCTGTCGCCATGCACACGCTGGCGAACAGTCCACAGGACTGTTCTTATTCCCAGCGTGGTCCTGCAATTGTGGTCGGGCTGCGCCCGCGCTATGTTGGCTCGACTGTCGTCTCGCACACGCCTACAAACAACCCACTGGGTTGTTTGCTTTACGGCGTGTCCGCAATGCGCCGGATAATCGGGGGTTATGAGTCATGTATTGGTGAATGTTGCTTGGCCGTATGCGAACGGCCCCCGTCATATCGGCCATGTCGCCGGCTTTGGTGTGCCGTCCGACGTCTATGCGCGCTACGAACGCATGAAGGGCAATGACGTGCTCATGGTCTCCGGCACCGATGAGCACGGCACCCCGATCCTGGTGGAAGCCGAAAAGGAAGGCCTCACCGCCCAGGAGCTGGCCAACCGCTACAATCGCGTCATCGCCAAAGATCTGTGCGATCTCGGCTTGAGCTATGACCTGTTCACCCGCACCACCACCGGCAACCACGAACACGTGGTGCAGGAGATGTTCAAGCAGTGCCTGGAGAACGGCTACATTTACAAGGGCACGCAGCAGGTGGCCATCAGCCCGTCCACCGGCCGAACACTGCCAGACCGCTACATTGAAGGCACCTGCCCGATCTGTGGCGCCGAAGGTGCTCGCGGCGACCAGTGCGACGCCTGCGGCAACGAGCTCGACCCGGACGAGCTGATCAACCCGGTCTCCAAGATCAACGGCGAAACCCCCCGCTTCGAGCAGACCGAACACTACTTCCTCGATCTGCCTGCGCTCGCCGAAGCCAACAAGGCATGGCTGGAGACCCGCAAGGGCTGGCGTACGAACGTCATCAACTTCTCGCTCGGCCTGTTCAAGGAAGTCAAGCCGCGCGCCATCACCCGCGACATCGACTGGGGCATCCCGGTACCGGTGGCCGGCTGGATCGACAATCCGAACAAGAAGCTGTACGTCTGGTTCGACGCCGTGATCGGATACCTGTCCGCCTCCATCGAATGGGCCCGTCGCCAGGGCGACCCGGAGAAGTGGCGTGAATGGTGGAACGACCCGAGCTGCCCCGCCTACTACTTCATGGGCAAAGACAACATCACCTTCCACTCCCAGATCTGGCCGTCCGAAATGATCGCCTACAACGGCAAGGGCTCCAAGGGCGGTGAAACCGGCCCGATGGGCCCGCTCAACCTGCCCGAGCAGGTGGTGGCCAGCGAGTTCATGACCATGGAAGGCAAGAAGTTCAGCTCCTCGCGCGGCATCGTGATCTACGTGAAGGACATCCTCGCCCGCTACCCTGTGGACGCAGTGCGCTACTACATCTCCGTAGCCGGCCCTGAATCCTCCGACTCCGACTTCACTTGGGCGGAGTTCGTGCGCCATAACAACGAGGAGCTCGCCTCCTCCTGGGGCAACCTGGTCAATCGTGTGGCCAACCTCATCAACAAGAACTTCGGCGAGATTCCGGCGCTTGACGAGGACTCGATGACCAACGAGGATCGCGGCCTGCTGGAGGAGACCTCCGCTGCATTCGACGTGGTCGGCTCCTCCATCGAGACGCATCACCAGAAGCATGCGCTCGCCGAGGCGATGCGTGTGGTCGGCGACATCAACAAGTACATCTCCTCCACTGAACCGTGGAAGATCAAGGATGACCCGGCCCGTCTCGGCACCGTGCTGCACGTCGCCGCCCAGGCTGTCTCGGACGCGAACCACCTGCTCGCGCCCTTCCTGCCCCACTCCGCGCAGAAGGTGTGGGAGGCGCTTGGCGGCACCGGCACCTTCTCCCCGCTACCGGAACTACAGGAGGTCGAGGATCTCGACAAGCCCGGCTTCACCTACCCGATCATCACCGGCAAGTATGAGCTGGGCGTGAACGTGCACCCGTGGAAGAGCGAGCCGATCGAGGTCGGCGCTCCGGTCGCCAAGCCGACGCCGATCTTCGCCAAGATCCCGACCGAGGCCGTGGCCGAGGAGCTGGCGCGTTTCGACGAGGCGCTGGCCGCCCGTCGTGCCGCCGAAGCCGAGCGTCTGGCCGCCGAGAAGGCCAAGCTCGCCGCCGAATGATTCGGCATTGCTAGCTCGTAGCTGACGGGCCACCTCGCACATGAAGTGTTGCGAGGTGGCCCGTTGCCGTATGTGCGGTCAAGCCCCGACAATGCGAGGCCGGTTGTCGGCGGGCGTCACAAATTCGTCACACTCCGCCAAGACTTTTCCCAGACAAGCACATCAATTCGCCAAGCATGGAGCGGTTATATAGAAGATGTCAACGGAATGAAGTTCATACCGGTGGCGAGGTTCTTCGAACCCCATAACTGAACCCTTCTTCTCTCTTCTCTCTCACCCGGCGGCCCCCTCCGCCGGGTTTCTTTTTTTAATACTGGGAATGCCATGGGCCGCATATTGAAAAAGGATTATGGCAGAGTGCTGTCTGTTTACAATAAGGCATTGCTGTTCTAGAAAATAACAAAGAAGGGGGGACTAATGATGTATACCGTCACATTTTCGGGCAACCTGACTCAAGCGGAATCGGCCTTGGTCAAGCGAGGCGCCATACAGATCGCCGCGTTGCTGGCCGCAAAAATCACTGGCCGCGGACTCATCATCAACGACGGTGACACCGAATACTCATGGGATTTCATCCTGATCGATGCCAGCAGCGATGAGCGGCACACCTTTGACGAGAGGCTATTGCGGATGCTGTCCGATTACATCCACGCCGGTTTCCCCGATGCCGTGATCCGCCACGCCAAGCACGAGGCTCCAAAGCTCGGCAAATAATATTGGTCGCGTGGTGAGTCCCATACTTCCGTCGGAATATCGCTATCGCGATATGGTCGCATGCCTGTTGCGCATTGAAGCGTTCGACCTATGCGCAGTTGATGTTCCGGTGATGACGGCAACCGATTGACGCGATTACCGGGACAGATTTCGCTGTCCCAGTTCGTGATTTCGGCTTCTTATTGGGAACCGGGACAGCCCCCTTGTAAACGCCCATTATCCGTAATCCCAAAACCCCGGAATTCCGCCGATGTACGATGGCGAATATTGCACGGTGGGGTGATAGGTGAATGAAATTTTGTCTTGGTTGCTCAAAAAGGGGCGAAATGGAGAACCGGGACAGCGAAATCTGGCCCGGTCCACACATAAATCGATTGACATCGCTACCGGGACATCGGACACGGACACCGAGTCGCGCAGCGTCGGCGCAACATGGATACTGTACGACTTTCGCGATAAACGTTATATTCTTCGTCGCCTCCGCCGGGCGAGCTCATCGAGTGGCGTTGCCGTCAAAGTGAAATCGAATACGGCACCTCGCAATGCCAACTGCCGCCCGACCCGGTAGGCGAGTTCGGCTTGGGATGGCTCATCGGCCATGTTCGCGGCAGTGGCGATGATGACGATCCAATGATGATGTCGCAGCAGTTCGCGCTTGTCGTTGTCCCGCCGCCACTGGTTTTTGTCGGTGCGATGATGATCGCCGTCATATTCGATGGCGACGCGAAATTCGGGCCAAGCGAGATCGAGCGTTATCGGCGCACCGTTGCTGAATGTCGCGCCGGGCACCGTGTAATTTGTCACGGCTGGCGGAAGCCCGTATTTCGTCGTCGCGATGCGGGTCTTTGATTCCATCGGAGAGTCCACGCGGGGCGTAATGAATGCAAGAGCGATCATGCACTTGGATTTTGCGTTGAATTTCGGGAGTTCGGTGACTTGCCGCACGAAGTCCTGATAAATGCCGTCAGCAGTGCGGCCGTTCGCCAGACCCGGCTTGCGGGCGATTGCCGTAAGGATTGCGTCGCCAAGTATGACCAGCGATTCGAGCGAAATATGAGCGGCGAGTTGTGCCCAAGTGTGTATCAGATCCAGTGCGTACACATGTTTGTTGATACGCACATTGTGCGCATCGCTCAGCGGCTTCCAGATGTGTGGTGTCGTTGGCGGCACGATGGCACGTATTCGTGTGCGGTGTGAGTCGGAGACGGTATGGAGCTCGGCGGGGTCGATATCGCAATCCTTGGGAAGCGGCACGGATTGCAGTATCAGCGATGTGGCCATGCCGAAGAGCACCGGTTGCCCGAGCTGTTGCGCGGCGTCCGTGCATCGTTTAAGCATTTCCCGCTTACGTTGGGTGAGGGTTTCGCTCATTGCTGGCGACACAGGGCCTGTAATCACAGTTGGCGCGGAACTCGCCATACATGGTGATGAACGTAGCTCAGGATTGATGGTGCGCGCAGACGCAACGCCCGGTGTGTGGGGCCGGGTCCAGCCGGACGGTTCGTCGTCGAATACGCCGGGCGGTGGAGTGGGCAATATGTCGTTCATGACGCCACCGTAGCGCAGCGGTCACATGCTCGCTATGAAAACCGGGGTATGTGGCTCTAGCTTGCGGGAGATGTGGATAACTCTGTGGATAACTAGTTCGGAACAATTAGCGAGGCCGGAACCTACCGGCAATTGGCCGATGATGACGGCACTTTTGCTCAGCTCAGCCGCGATAGTCTCGAATAGGTGCGGCCGGGCGTACTCGCATAACGTAATGCCTCTTCTCTCTGAACAGAGAGAAGAGGCATTCGAATATATGCTCCCGCCAGCGGGACGTCAGCGGCAGCGACGGGTGAGGGGCTGCCAGGGATCGAGCTCGACTGGTTCGGTGGTGAGCAGGGCGCGGGTGGCGTCGTCGAGGTATTCCTTGCGGATGATGAGCTCGGTAACGTAGCGGTCGAACCAGGCGTCGGACATGACGTAGTAGCCGTCCTTGCCGGCGTCCTTGCCCCAGCTGTTCTCCACCTTCCAGCGGTTCGGCTTGCCGTCCTCGCCGAGGTTCACGCCGGTGAAGGTCATAGCGTGGTTGCTCGGGCTGTCGCCGTATTCGAGGCCGTGGGCCTTGTCGCCGGTGAATTCGGTGCCGAACAGCTGGTCGACGCGCACCACGGACTGGTCGAAGAAGCCGTCCTTGCGCAGGGCGAACTGCGTGCAGTCGCAGGCGAACCAGATCGGGTGGCCGGCGGTGAGCTGGTCAAGCGCGGCCTTCTTGAACACGTCCAGCGGCACGTTGACGAACTCCATATCGCCAGCCTCGACCACGTTCGCGCTGAAGCGGATGCGGTAGCGCCGGTTGAACGGGCGGTTCTTGAGTGGGGCGTTGGCCAGCGTCGCGAAATCGTTGACGTCCACCGGCACGTACTTCTTGTAGAACTCAAGCGGGGTGATGCCGATCTCGCGAATCTGCGGGCGCTCGTCCTTACCGGTTTTCGGCTTGTCGGACTTGTCCTTATCGCACTTGCAGGCCTTGGCGTCGGATTTGCCCTCGCATTTACAGGAGTCGCCGCACTTGCAGGATTCGGCCTTGCCGTCTGCGTCGGCCTCGGCGTCATCCTTGGTGCGCGCGAAGAAGTCGAACTTCTCCGGCGGCTCGCCAAGCGACACGGCGCAGATGCGGTACACGGTGCCCATGTACTCGTCCTTCAGCGTGCGCAGCTCGTCCTCGCCAGCGCCCGCAGCCGAACGGCGGCGCAGCTCGGCTGCGAACTCGCGCAGCTTGGAGTTGAGGTACTGCTTGAAATCATCGGAATTACGGGAGTTCTCAGACTCTGGGTAGGCGCTCTTGGGCACCAGACCGTACTTGTTCACCAGCGCGGCGAACATCTGCCACCAGCCGCCGTCGTCGGACGGGCCCCAGTTGATGGCTTCGAACAGGCGCGAGTCGGTGGGCTCGTCGAGCGTGCGCAGCACGTTCTCCAGGTAGGTGTTCGACTTCTCCATCGCGTCCCAGAAGAACAGGTAGGTCTCGGAGAACTCGAAATCCTCAAGATTCCAGCGATGCATGAGTTCGTAACGCAGCGTGTTCAGGGAGGCGAACATCCAGCAACGGCCGGAACGCTCCTGATTGGTGATCGAACCCTGCTTGAGTTCGATGGAGAAGTCGCGCGGCAGCGCACGCACGCCGCGATAGTCGGTGGCCGCCTTGAGCACGCCGGCCGAAACCGCCGCGTCCGCCGCGATCAGGTTGGCGCGGTCCTTGTTGAAATCCTCGGTGTACGTACGCAGAAGTTCGGGTTTGATGGCCCGTGCGCTGGCGTCTGTCGTCATGATGCCCCTGTCTGATGCTGATGGATAATCCGTTGCCGGCGGCGGGGACTGTCACCATCCGGGCCGGCGGACTGCTGACACGAAAGTATAAGGCATGTCCAGCAAAGGCTCAGGAAATACAAAATTAACAAACGGATGTTTGCCCAGCATTTGCCCAATATACAGTAAGTGTTTTCGCAGTTTTCCATACAGGAAAAAGTCGGAAAAGTCAATACCCATATTCCATATATTGGACTCAATTTGTGGTTTTGAGCGGGGGGAGGTATCACTTCCCCCAGTTATCTGGGAGGTGGTTGGGTGTTCAAGTACATCATCAAGCGCATTGTGAACTACGTGATCATGCTGTTCGTGGCAGTATCGATGACGTATTTCCTGGCCAGCGCATTCATGGATCCGCGTTCGAACTACATGTCGCGCAATCCGCATCCGCCGATCGAGTCGATCAACCGGTCGCTCGATCTGGCCAACATCAACGATCAGACGCCGGTCGTCATCCGTTACTTCCGCTGGCTCAAGGGCATCCTCACCCAGTGGAACTGGGGCCTGAGCCCGGACCAGTCGCCGGTGGCGCCGGCCATCGCCTCCCGTATCTCCGCTTCGCTGCAGCTGGTGACGCTCGCCACCGTGCTCTCCATCCTCTTCGGCGTGAGCATCGGCGTGTACACGGCCATCCGCCAGTACAAGTGGCAGGACCGCGTGCTCAACACCACCGCAACGTTCTTCCTGGTGGTCCCGGCCGCCGTCATGGGGCTGATGGTGGTGCTGCTGGCCATCAACTTCAACAACATCGTGGGCAGCCGCGCGTTCTACGTGACCGGCCTGCACTCCTACCAAGGTTCCAACCCGGTGCTCTGGGTGTTTGACTACCTGCAGCACCTGATCCTGCCCACCATCGTGATGACGATTCCGGGCATGGTGGGCTACCACCTCACCCAGCGCACGTACCTGCTCGACACCATGAACGCCGACTACGTGCGCACCGCCCGCGCCAAGGGCCTGACGCTCAACGCGGCCATCCGCCGCCACGCGCTGCGCACCTCGCTGATTCCGACCGCCGTGGACGTGGCCTTCTCCATCGCCGGTGTGTTCACCGGCGCGGTGATCACCGAAAACGTGTTCGCTATCAACGGCTTGGGCATGTACTTCACCCAGACCATCGCCAACAACGACATCAACGGTGCCGTGGCCGTGGCCGCGTTCGGTGGCGTGTGCACGCTGACCGGCGCGCTGCTGGCGGATATCTTCTCCGCCTGGCTTGACCCGCGCATCCGACTGAGCTGAGCCCCGCGCAAAGGACGATCAAACATGATGAACGACAACGAGAACATGGTCTCCGACGCCGTCGCCCAGGATATGGAACTCACCGATCCGCAGGGCAGCGAACCGCAGTCCGCCGACGCCAAGAACGCCCAGGAGGCTTCCAGCAACGACGACTTCCACCGCACCGGCCGCATGCAGCTGTACGTGCGCCGCTTCATGCGCCGCCCCTCGGCCGTGGTAGGTCTGGTGGTGCTGATCCTGCTGATTCTCTTGGCGATTTTCGGCTCGAAATTCTCCCAGTGGAGCTACGACGAGCCTGATTTCGCCGCCCTCGCCTCGCCGCCGTCCGCCCAGCACTGGCTGGGCACCACGGTCGGTGGCTCGGATATGTACGCGATGATCATCCGCGGCCTCGGCCGCTCGCTGACCATCGGTATCTTCAGCTCGTTCGGCACCACGATCATCGCCGCCCTGGTGGGCACGGCCGTGGCGTTCTTCGAAGGCTGGTTCGAGAAGGTCGGCATGTGGCTGCTGGATATGCTGCTCGTCGTGCCGTCCTTCCTGCTCATCGCCCTGATCGTCGGCATGGCGGCCGGCGGCAGCGACTGGCTGTGGCTGGCCATCGGCCTGACCGCGTTCGGCTGGGTCGGCTATGCGCGTACGCTGCGCACGCTGACCCTGAGTCTGCGCGACCGCGAATACATCCGCGCGGCGAAGTTCATGGGCGTGCCGTCCTTCACCATCATCGTGCGCCACCTGGTGCCGAACCTGGGTTCGGTGCTGGTCATCAACACCGTGCTCGGCGTGATTGGCGCGGTCAACAGCGAGACCTCGCTGAGCTTCCTGGGCCTGGGCATCAAGGCGCCCGACACCTCGCTCGGTACGCTGCTCAACGCCGGCCAGTCCGTGGTGCAGACCTCGCCGTGGGTGCTGGTCTTCCCGTCCGTGGTGCTGATCGTCCTGACCTTCTCCGTGCAGCTGATCGGCGACGGCCTGCGCGACGCCATCGACCCGTACTCCCGCTCCGGCGGCAAGGCCGAGTGAGAGGGGAGACGGGCATCATGAGCGACGAACGCAACGCAAGCAACGTAACAACCAACACCAACCCCGACACCACAGGAGCGCAAGGCATGGCATCCGAACCGGTGATTTCAGTACGCGACCTCACCGTCAGCTTCGCTTCCGAAGCCGGCACCGTGCGCGCGGTGCGCGGCATGAACTTCGACCTGTACCCCGGCAAGACCCTCGGCATCGTGGGCGAGTCCGGCTCCGGCAAGTCCGTGACCTCCATGGCCATCATGGGCCTGCTGGACAAGAACGCCAGCGTCAAGGGCTCCATCACCTACCACGGCGAGGAATTGCTCAGCAAGTCCGATCTTGAGATGAGCGAGATTCGTGGCAAGGGCATCGCCATGGTCTTCCAGGACCCGCTCTCCGCTCTGACCCCGGTGTTCTCCATCGGCGACCAGATCAAGGAAGCGCTGGTCACCCACAATCCGAAGATGACCGAACAGCAGATTCACGACCGCTCCATCGAGCTCATGAACCTGGTCGGCATCCCGGACCCGGAGGACCGCCTGAAGTCCTTCCCGCACGAGTTCTCCGGCGGCATGCGCCAGCGCGTGATGATCGCCATGGCCATTGCCAACGACCCGGACGTGATCATCGCCGACGAACCGACCACCGCACTGGACGTGACGATCCAGGCCCAGGTGCTCGAAGTGCTGCGCAAGGCCCAGCGTGAAACCGGCGCGGCCGTCATCTTCATCACCCACGATCTGGGCGTGATCGCCGGCGTGGCCGACGACATCGTCGTCATGTACGCCGGCCGCCCGGTCGAGAAGGCGGACGTCGACTCCATCTTCGACCACCCGGCCATGCCGTACACCATGGGCCTGCTGGGTGCCGTGCCGCGTTCCGACCGCGAACGCAACAGCCGTCTGGTGCCGATTCCGGGCTCCCCGATGAACCTGGTCAACATGCCCAAGGGCTGCCCGTTCGCGCCGCGCTGCCCGCTGGCCACCGACATATGCCACACCACCGAGCCGGCCATGGAGCCGGTGCCGGGCCGCCCGGGCCAGTTCGTGGCCTGCCACCGCACCCAGGAGATCGTGGACAAGGGCCTGACCTTCCACGACGTGTACACGGTGGCCGAGGCCGCCAAGTCGAAGTTCGCCGGCATCCCGCGCGACGAACGCAAGATGGTGCTCGACGTCAAGCACATGCGCAAGACCTTCCCGCTGACCGCCGGCGGCTTCCTGCGTCGCAAGATCGGCGAGGTCAAGGCCGTGGACGACGTGACGCTGGACGTGCGCGAAGGCGAGACCGTGGCGCTCGTGGGCGAGTCCGGCTCGGGCAAGTCCACCACGCTCATGGAGATCATGGAGTTCAAGCAGCCGCAGGACGGCGAGATCGAGATGTTCGGCACCAAGCTCGAACACAAGATTCCGCGCGAGAAGCGCCGCGAGCTGCGTTCGGCCGTGCAGTATGTCTTCCAGGACCCGATGAGTTCGCTCGACCCGCGCCTGCCGATCTACGACATCCTGGCTGAGCCGATGAAGGTCCAGCACTACTCCAAAGAGCAGATCCGCGAACGCATCGGTGAACTCATGCGTCTGGTGGAGCTGAACCCCGACCAGGTGGACCGCTTCCCCACGCAGTTCTCCGGCGGTCAGCGCCAGCGCATCGCCATCGCGCGTGCGCTGTCGGTCAACCCGAAGCTCGTGCTGCTCGACGAGCCGGTCTCCGCACTGGACGTGTCCATCCAGGCCGGCGTGATCAACCTGCTTGAGGACCTGCAGAACAAGCTGGGCGTGGCCTACCTGTTCGTGGCCCATAACCTGTCGGTGGTGCGCCATATCTCCAGCCGCGTGGCGGTGATGTACCTGGGCCGCATCGTGGAATCCGGCGACACCGAAGACGTGTTCGAGCACCCGTTGCACCCGTACACCCAGGCGCTCATCAGCGCCGTGCCGGTGCCGGACCCGAAGGCGGAACGCACCCGCCAGCGCATCGTGCTCGAAGGCGAGGTGCCCAGCCCCACCGAGACGTTCGAAGGCTGCCCGTTCATGGGCCGCTGCCCGCTTATGCCCAAGCTGAGCGCCGAACAACAGGCCCGCTGCCGCGGCGAACGCCCGGCGCTGCGGCCGTATGACACTTCCCGACCGAGCGGCCATCAGGTTGCATGCCATTTCGCATGACGGTCGGAACCATATAGAGGAGGAAATAACAATGAACAAGACACGTAAGCTGACCGCGCTCGCCGCGGCCACTGCGGCGCTTGCCATGCTGCTTGCCGGTTGCGGCGGCGCGAGCAACGGGAACGGAAACGGTTCCAGCAGCGCTTCGGCCGAACCGCCGGCCGGCATCGATTCGTCGTACACCGGCGACCTGCCCATGCCGAAGGTCACCGAGCGTTACGACAACCACCAGAGCCGTGACAACGTCAAGGACGGCGGCACGCTGACCCTGTCCATCACCGAAGTCGGCCCGAACTGGAACTACCTGTCTTCTGACGGCAACACCGGCTACATGTCCGAGCTGTGGAGCTGGTACCAGCCCAGCCTGCTCATGACCGACCAGGTCAATGGCTCCCCGATTAAGGTGAACCCGGACTTCCTGACCGACATGAAGCTCGTGAGCAAGGACCCGATGGTCGTGCAGTACGACATCAACCCGAAGGCCAAGTGGAACGACGGCTCTGACATCGACTGGACCGCCTTCAAGGCCACGTGGGAAGCCAACAACGGCTCCAACCCGGACTACAACCCGCCGAGCACCGACGGCTTCGACCGTATCGCTAGCGTTGAGCAGGGCGACAGCCCGAAGCAGGTCAAGGTGACCTACAAGACCCCGTACTACCCGTGGCAGGAAGTCTTCGGCACTCTGGTGAACCCGAAGGCCGCCGACCCGAAGACCTTCACCCAGGGCTGGGTGAAGAACCCGCACAACGAGTGGGCCGCCGGTCCGTACAAGGTCGACTCCTTCTCCGACTCCCAGGTCACCTTCGTGCCGAACGAGAAGTGGTGGGGCAACAAGCCGAAGCTGGACAAGATCGTCTACAAGCAGATGGCCGACACCGCCTCCATCAACGCCTTCCAGAATGGCGAGATCGACGCCGTGAGCGCCTCCACCAAGGACGACATCAAGGCCATCCGCTCCGTCAAGGACGCCCAGCTGCGCATCGGCTACAGCACCACGACCCGCGTGCTGGAGTACAACGGCAAGTCCAAGCCGCTCGACGACCTGCAGGTGCGCAAGGCCATCACCCAGGCCTTCGACGCGAACACCTACAACAACGTGCAGTTCCAGGGCCTGAACTGGAAGGCCGAGCAGCCGGGCTCCGAGCTGCTGCTGCCGTTCCAGAAGGGCTACGAGAACAACCTGCCCGCCGAAGCCAAGTACAACGTGGACAACGCCAAGAAGACCCTTGAGGCCGACGGCTACAAGATGGGCAAGGACGGCTACTACGCCAAGGGCGGCAAGACCCTTGAGATCTCCTTCACCTTCTTCGGTGACGACGCCACCCAGCAGGCCCTCGCCAACGCCTACCAGGCGATGATGAAGAAGGCCGGCATTAAGGTCAAGGTCGTGAACGTGGCCGAGTCCAAGTTCTCCGACACCGTGACTTCCGGCAACTACCAGGTGCTGCCGATGGCTTGGCAGGCTCCGAGCGCCATGACCTTCGTGGTGTCCGCCCCGCAGCTGTACACCTCCGACGGTCCGTCCAACTTCACCTACGTGGGCAACGCAAAGATCGACAAGCTCGTCAAGGTGGCCGGTGGCCTCTCCGACTACGACGAGCAGACCAAGGCCGTCAACGCCGCCGAGAAGGAAGCCCTCAAGCTGTACGGCACCATCCCGGTTTCCAACCCGGCTTCGTACCTCGGCGCGAAGAAGGGCCTGGCCAACTACGGCCCGTCCGGCTTCGCCGGCAACCTGCCGCAGGACATCGGCTGGCAGAAGTGATGACGTCTGACTGACGTCTGACATGGCCACCGCGCCGGGAACGGCCGGCCGCACGCATCGACTACAGGGCTTTCGATGACGGACGCGGCCTGCGGCAGGTTCCCGGCGGGGTGTGACCGCGGCAGCATATGCCTTACTCTCCTTATTTCTGCATATGATGCTGCGGTTGGGAAGCCTCCCGTTTGCGCGCGCTTATGCGTCGCGCGAACGGGAGGCTTTTGCATACTTGCCGCGATTCCACCCCGGCAACGATTTGTCCACCTTGCTGCCCGCGCGGCTGAAACCGTATCCACCTTCCTCTTCCCGGATTTGTGACGCTGACGGTTGCCGAGCGTCACAAATCCGGGAGATAGTCGCCCTTACTTGTTGTCAGAACTTGGTGAGCCCGGATTTGCGGATATGGTCCTCCCAGCCATCCGGCTTAGGCAGTGTGACCAGTTCCCTCATTGTCACGGCAGGGATCGCGGCCGCCACGATGCACAAGCCCAAAGCCACGGACGTGACTGAGTAGCCCCAGTGTTGCATGGCGATGCCGGACAGAAATGTGATCGCCGGGGCCGCAATCGTCTCAATCATGCCCATGCCGAGGCATATCGCAAGTACCATCAGCACCGGGTATATGAGTAATCCCGCCCATCCTAGGGCCGCGCATATGCCGAACGGTACGAAACCAATCAGGCCGAATGCAATCATAAGTTTTCGCGGTCGTACTTATCTTGTACCACGCCACTTGGCAGCCGCAATACCGACGATATCAGGGTCATGATTGAATCCAGCAGCGTCGCCTGTGCCGGTGAGCCCGTGACGGTCTGCGCGATGAGTGGCAGTGCGAAACCTTGGATACTTGATGACAGCGACGTGCATGAATCCTCTACGAACCATTTGCCATCTGCTGCTACTGTAATGTTTCGTTGCCCTAACCCGCACCACAGCGTCGAAGTTAGAGGATTGCAAATTACGCCAAGCATTTCGCGCGCCATCGCTTGCTTTGCCGGTTGATCAGAAAGAACACAATCCGTATAAAAATCCCGCACGCTCTCGCGCACGACGTGGGCTACGCCGACCCAAAATACTTCATGCGCGTCTTTAAGCGCCGCCCCGGACTCACCCCGGCCAATACCGCGACGCCTTCCCCGCCCGCCTTTACAACACCGTGTGATTAGGGAAGGTCAGGGTACTAACCCTGGGAAAAGTGCAGTATTCTGCATTATTAACCCTAGGAAAAATGTAATTTTGGACAATCGCAACCCTAGGAAAAATGTAGAATACGCGAATTGCAACCCTAGGAAAAGTGTGTATTGCGGTATGATGGAGCGACAGGACAGTGATTTGTGATGTACGGTCCTATGCGATAGGGAGGGCGGCATGGCGGAGTTCAGGCGAGATATATATACCAGGTTGTCGGCATGGGCTGAAGCGACGGAGCACAAGCCGATAGTGCTGTGCGGCGCGAGACAGGTAGGCAAGACTCATGTGCTTAAGGTGCTGGGTCGGGACAAGTTCGAGTCATTTTCTTATGTCAACTTGTTCGATGGCGGTGCAAAGGCTGCGTTGACAGGTGTGGATTCGGTGCACATGTTGCTTGATTCCATGGAGGCGTTTAATGGGGTTCGCGTTCGGCCCGGCAAGACGCTGCTGTGCATCGACGAGATACAGGAAATCCCTGATTTACTGACTCTGTTGAAAGCGCTCCATGAGGAAATGCCGGATCTCCATGTCGCTGTAGCGGGCTCCTATCTGGGCATGGCTCAGCACGAAGACCTGTCATTCCCGGTTGGCAGTGTCACCTCCATCGATATGTATCCGATGACGTTTGTGGAGTTCTTGGAAGCGGTCGGTGATGGAGTGATAGCCGAACGCATCCGGAACCAGCGTATTGAGACACTTGGGGGATTTGCGGAACGTTTAGAGCGAAGGGTTCGTCAGTACTGTTTTGTTGGCGGCATGCCCGAAGTCGTTGAGACATTTGTAGAAGATGGCTATCAGCATGCGCGTGCCGTGCAGAAAGAATTGTTATCCAATTACGACATGGACTTTTCCAAACATCCCAGAACCGGTGTGGATAGTGAGAAAATGCGTTTGGTGTTTTCCTCGATTCCGTCCCATCTGGCGCGTGAGAATCATAAATTTATTTTTGGCCACATCGCTCGTGGCGCTCGGGCGGCGCAATATGAATCCGCGATTCAGCAGATTGTCGATTCTGGTCTTGCGTTGCGGGTGTATCGCGTCGAAAAACCTGCGGCACCATTGCCGTCATACCGTGATGATTCCGCGTTCAAACTGTATCTCCATGATGTTGGGCTGCTGGCAGCGGCCCTGGATCTGACTCCCGCAAGCGTGGTCCTTGGTGATGACGGGCTGACCGAATTCCGTGGTGCGTTAACGGAACAGTATGTTTGCCAGCAATTAGTGGCCGCCGGCATCACACCGATGTACTGGTCGAATGCGAACAGTACGGGAGCAGTTGATTTTGTCTTTGCAGGTAATGGCGCAATCATTCCGCTGGAGGCCAAAGCTGGTACCGAGCGTCATAAGCGTAGCTTGAAGTGGCTGTGCGACAAATACGGGATTTGCGGTTACCGTACGTCGATGCGGAATTACAAGGAGCAGGATTGGCTGACCAATGTCCCACTGTGGATAGTCGGGAGCTACTTCCGCCCGTGGTTGGCGAGTGATTATGAGCCGGATGGCGGAGCTGATTTAGGGCCGCTACCGAATACTGATGATGAAGGATGACTGAAGCCGCGAGATATGGTTCGGCCGGTTGCTGACTTGGGATATGGTCCGCGACCGGCCGGCGGTCGAATCCGTCATGCCGCGGTGCGCACCACCGTCACGCCGTACGGCTCCAGCACCAGATCCCTGCCCAGTACCGTGCCGTCAAGCACCGACTCGCATCCGGCGAACGGCGTATCCTGCCACGCCGTGGCCGTATCCGCATGGTTGATCACGAACGTCAACGACTCCCCGCGTGACGGGTACCGCCGCGTAACCACCTCCACCGGCTCCGGCGAGACGATGCCGGTAACGCCGGCCCGGTGCACCACGTCGCCGACCACGGCGTCCATGCCGGCCTCGTCCAGCACCGCACCGGCGAAATACGCCGTGCCCGCGCCGAAATCGTTCACCGTCACCGCCGGCGTACCCCGGTAGAACACGTCGCCGGCGTAGGCCGCCAGCGGGCGCGCCCCGCCGTCGAGCTTGATCAGCCCGGCAACCAGCGAGACCCGGGACCCGTCCGTGTCCGCGTCCTCGCCCGAACCGAACACGACACGCACGTCGCGGCCGTCCGGGATCATGTCCATCTCCTCCATGCGCATTCCGCACACCTCACGGAACGCGCCCGGGTATCCGCCGAGGATCACGTTGTCATGCTCGTCGTGCATGCCTGACATCACCGTCGCCAGGAACGTGCCGCCGGCGCGCACGAACCCCTCGACCAGCTCACGAACGCCCGGCTTGGCCATCATGAGCGCCGGCGCGACCAGCACGCGATAGCCCGCCAGCCGCCTGGCGTCAATGTCTTCCGGCACCACATCCACCGCGATGTTGCGGTGGTGGAACGGCGCATACCAGCGCCGCACCTGATCCGGATAGTCGAAGCCCTTCGGCAGCAACGAGATGTTCTCGGTCGACCAATACGAATCCCAGTCGAACATCAGCGCGACCGGCGCCTCGGTCAGACCGCCCACGAACCGCGCGCCGTGCGCCGCCAGCTCGCCGCCGAGCGCACGCACCTCGCCGTACACGCGCTCGTCCTCGCGCCCGCCGTGCGAGATCACCGCGCCATGGTACTTCTCGAACCCGCCGCGCGACTGCTTGAGCTGGAAATACTGCACGGTATCCGCGCCATGCGCGACCGCCTGATAGCTTTCCGCACGCATCCGCCCGGGCGCGCGCAGTACGTTGCACTCCTGCCAGTTCGTCTGGTTCGGCGTCGACTCCATGAGCATGAACGGCCTGCCGTCGCCCACGCCGCGCATCAGATCGTGCTTGAACGCATTGTCGGAAGGCGTGGTGTGCGGGAACGGATAATCGTCCCAGCTGATCACGTCCATCTCGCGCCCCCAACGGAAATAATCGGCACCCTCGTAGGTGTCCATGAGGTTCGTGGTGATCGGATGCATCGCGTCGAACGCGCGGATCGCGTCGCGCTCGGTGACGTAGGTGCCCAGCAGCGAGTCGGACTGGAACCGCTTGTAGTCGATGCTGCAGGCGGACAGAGTGGCGCGCTCGCCGTCCAGTCCGTCGCTGATCGCGTTCGGCGGTAGGATCTGGGCGAAATCGGCGTAGGTGTGGCTCCAGAAGTTCGCGTTCCACGCGCGGTTCAACGCCTCGATCGAACCGTACTTGCGTTCGAGCCAGACGCGGAAGGCGGCGGCGCAGTTGTCGCAGTAGCAGCGGCCGCCGAGCTCGTTGGAGATGTGCCAGGCGATCAGATGGTCGTTGGCGCCGTAGCGTTCGGCGAGCTTGCCGGCCAGCGCGCCGGCCAGGCGCAGGAAGTTCGGCGAATTCGGGCAGGCGTTGTGCCGCACGCCGAAGCGGTGGCGACGGCCTTCGTAGTCGGTGCGCGTGGCGTCGGGGTAGCGTTGCGCGATCCATGCGGGTAGCGCGCCGGTGGACGTGGCCAGGACGAAGCCGAAGTCGTGCGCGACCAGCAGGTCGACGATGCGGTCGAGCATGGCGAAGTCGTAGCGGCTCTCGTCCGGCTGGATTAGCGCCCAGGAGAACACGTTGATGGTGGCCTCGTTGATGCCGGCGCGTTCGAGTTTGGCGATGTCGTCCGCCCAGGTGGATTCGTCCCACTGCTCGGGGTTCCAGTCGCCGCCGAAGACGAAGCGGCCGCCCGGTGCGGTGATGGTCGGTGCAGGTGATGCGGGTGATGCGGGTGATGCGGGTTGGGTGTGTGCCATGGTGTCGGTCATGATGCGTACTCCTTTGCGATGACGATGATGCGGCCTGCGGCCGGTCTCGGCGTTGTGGCCGGCGTGCGGGGGACTCGCGTTGGGGTGGTTCGGCGTCGCGCCGTCGGGAGCGGCGGTCCCCGTGTGTGGTGACGTTACCCCTTCAGTGTTAAACCGATTTAATTCCTGGTGACCATTATGTACGTCGAGGTTGTCTTCGTCAAATGGATGATTGAAGGTGTCGGCAGCTGCTCGGTGAGATGCCGAAAAGCCCATAAATACCTAAGGAGGACGCCATGGCGGTGACGATGCGTGATGTCGCGAAGGCGGCGGGTGTCTCTCCTGCGTCCGTGTCGTTCGCCCTGCGCGGCGATCCCAGAATTAAACAAGAAACGGCACGGCACATCATCGACGTGGCCAATCGGATGAACTATTCGGTCAACATCACTGCCAAGAGCTTGCGTTCGGGGCGAACCGGCGTGATCGAGGCCGCCGTTTTCCAGCTTGACCGGCCGTTCTACGCGCAGCTGCTCGCCGGCGTGTCGAATGCGGCGTTCGACCGCGGCATCCAGGCCGTGGCGCAGCAGATCTCGACCGGCAAGGTCGGCCATGAGAAAAGCATCCTCGAGAAGGTCGCCAACAAGTTCTGCGACGGCGTGATCCTGAGCGCGGGCGGCCTGAGCGACGCCGAGATCATTGAGCTAAGCAGGGGCAAGCCGGTGGTGCTGCTCGATGACCAGTCGTACCAAGGGCCGTTCGACTCGGTGTTCACGCCGTGCGAGAACGGTGCCGAGGCCGCGGTGACGCACCTGTTCGAGATAGGGTGCGAGCGCGTCGGGCTGGTCGGTACGGACTTCATGCCGGCCGACCAGGCGTGCCGGTCGATGCGCGTGGGCGACCGACGTCTGATCGGCTGCCATCGCGCGTTCGAGCGGCATGAGCGCACGCTGACCAAGGCCGACACGATCCAGCTGTTCGACTGGGGCACCGACGACGCGTACCGCGCGGTTTCGCGGCGCATCGAGGAGGGGGACTTCCCGTTCGACGGGCTGTTCTGCATGACCGACGCGATCGCTTTCGGCGCGTTGCGCGCGTTGCGCGAGCATGGCATCGGCGTGCCGGACGACGTGGCGGTGATCGGCTTCGACGGCGTGCGCGAGGGATCGTACAGCGCGCCGACGCTGAGCACGATCGCGGTGGACATCGACAAGCTTGCCCGCGAGGCCGTCGACATCCTGTGCGAGCGCATCGAGGAGGGGCGTTGCGGCGCGCCGGCCATGCCCAAGCATGTCACGGTGGGTTATGAGGTGCTGGTGCGCGAGTCGTCCAACCGCACGCGCTGACCGGTCGTCCGGTGGTTGTCCGCGGTGGATCGCCGATCGGTGGGATAACTCGCGGCGTTTTTTGTTTAATTATTTTTCGTTGTCCGGTGCGATTCCGCGCGTTCCACAGCCCTTGTGTTTAAAAGGCTTTGCAACGAGTTGACGCCGTTTGAACGGAGTACTATAAATACAACTACAAGATTAAATCGGTTTAAAACCGGGCTCTTGCACGGAAGATAATGTGGTTTCTTTCGGCATACAACATGGCGTATGCCACCAACACAAAGGAGAGTTGCAATGTCAATGAAGATCTGGGGCAAGCGAATGCTCGCTCTGGCCTGCGCGGGAGCGATGCTGGTCCCGCTGGCCGCCTGCGGCTCGGACGCCGACGCCGGCAAGATCCGGCTCAGCTACCTGAGCTGGGACAACGAGCAGACGTCCAAGCCGTACATCGACGAGTTCGAGAAGGAAAACCCGGACATCAAGATCGACTTCAGCTACGCGCCGCCGACCAGCGAGTACATCTCCACGCTGCAGACCCGTCTCGTCGGCAACCAGGCCCCGGACGTGTTCATCATCACCTCCGAGAATCGCGACGACCTCATCGACAACGGCTACGCCAAGGACCTGACCGACGAGTCGTTCATGAAGAACATCTCCCAGGCCAACAAGGACTTCGTCGGCCGCGACGGCAAGACCTACGGCATGTCGATCACCTCGTGGGGCTCCGGCATCGCCTACAATAAGGATCTGCTCAAGCAGGTCGGCTACGACGAGCCGCCGGCGAACTGGGACGACTTCCTCAAGCTGTGCAAGAAGCTCAAGAACGCCGGCATCGAGCCGTTCCTCGAGCCGAACGCCGACGAGCCGAGCCGCTTCATCGACGCCTTCCAGGGATCCATCCTCGAGAAGAAGGGCGTCGACCCGACCACGCTGTCCACGCAGGACAACCAGACGCCGGGCACCGACGAGCTCGAGGCCATCAAGGAATACATCCGCCTGTACGATGAGGGTGGCGTGACCCGTGACACGGTCGGCATCAGCGGCGACGACATGAAGACGCAGTTCACCAACGGACAGGTCGCGATGATCGTCGACGGCGCGTGGGACTTTGCCACCTTCGAACAGGCCGGCATGAACTGGGACTTCGCCCCGATGCCCAAGCTCGGCGACGACTACACGCAGTACGCGCAGGGCTCCGCCTCCCCGGCGTGGGCGATCTACGCGAAGCTCGACGGCGACAAGCTCAAGGCCGCCGAGAAGTTCCTCACCTTCCTGTCAAGCAAGTGGGCGCTGCAGAAGCGTAACGACGCCGGCGACGCTGTCACTGTCGACGGGTTCGACGCTACGGTGATGACGCAGTACCAGAAGGTCTACGATCAGGACATCAAGACCGGCAAGTACTACCTGCACACCAACTTCTATTCGAAGCCGGACATTCTCAAGAGCGAACTCAAGGCGCAGAACCAGCAGCTGGTGCAGGGGCAGATCACGCCCGACCAGTATGCCAAGAACATCGACGCCAAGGTCGCGGCCGCGCAGTGACCCGCAACGGATCGCACATAATCACACATAGATAACTACAATCTCCGGTTCGTCATGAACCGTGCGCATGGTAATGGGGCGGCCTGTCGGCTGCGGCTGGTCGCCCTTCGCATGCCCGCAATCGGATTTCGGTCATAAGCCAATGTCAAAGGAGGATGGCATATGAGCGCAACAATGCAAGGCTCGGCGGTCGGCAACCTGCCGCCGTTGGACGAAGACCTGTATCGTCGGCGTCGTCGTGCGCGTGGCCTGCATGAGGACGTGACGTCGTTCTGGTTCCTGCTGCCGATCCTGGCGGTGTTCGTGGTTCTGTTCCTGGTGCCGTTGGCACAGACCGCGTACTTCTCGTTCACCGACTTCAACGGTTACAGCATGGACATGAACTGGGTCGGTCTGGACAATTACAAGAAGGTGTTTACGGATCCGTCCACCCTGCAGGGCCTGGGCTTCACGATCCTGTACGCGATCGTGGTGATGGTCGGGGTGACCGTGATCGCCATTCCGCTGGCGGTCATCCTCAACCGCAAGTTCGTCGGCCGTGATTTCGTGCGCTCTGTGTTCTTCTTCTTCTCGGTGCCGTCGCTGGCCATCATGGGCATGGTGTGGAAGTACATCTTCTCCCCGATGAAGACCGGCGTGGTCAACAGCGTGCTCGCGGCGTTCGGTTTGGGACCGGTGCCGTGGCTGTCGAACAACTCTCTGGCGAAGTTCTGCGTGATCTTCATCGCGATCTGGGCGCAGATCGGCTGGCATGCGACCCTTTACTTGGCGTTCCTGCAGGCGATCCCCGCGGACCTGTACGAGCAGGCGACCGTGGACGGTGCGAACAAGTGGCAGCAGTTCGCGCATATCACCCTGCCGCAGCTGATGCCGGGCATCGTGACCTCGACGTTCCTGCTCATGTCGGGCGGCCTGAAGGTGTACGACCTGCCGTTCACGATGACCAAGGGCGGCCCGGGCTATTCGACGTACACGGTCACGCAGTCGATCATCCAGCAGGGCATCGGCCAGTCGCAGTACGGCATCGGTTCCGCGCTGGCGGTCCTGTTCTTCATCGCCACGGGCGTCGTGGTGTTCCTTCAGATGGGCATTTCCAACCTGATCTCGAGGAGGTTCGAGTAAATCATGGGCAACAAGGCTTCTTCCGTCACGGCCGCGCCGAAGGGCATGAACTTCACGACGCGCAAGAGGATCGGTTCGGCGGTCACCAGCGTGGTGATGATCCTGATCGCGCTGGTATGCGCGGTTCCGCTGTGGTACATCCTGATCAACACGTTCAAGACGATTCCGGACATGTCCGCCAACCCGCTCGGCCTGCCGAAGGAATGGACGATCAAGAACTACATCAACGCGTTCGAGAAGGTCCCGGTGTTCCGCTCCCTGCTGAACACGTTGATCGTCACGTTCTTCGCGGTCGTGATCCAGGTGCTCGTCGGCGCCTTGGCCGCATACGGCATGATCCTGCGCAAGTCCACGTTCACCGCCGCGGTCGGCGCGATCCTGATGGTCGCGTTCGTCGTGCCGGCGCAGACGACGCTGATCCCCCTGTACCGCATGGAGGCGAACGCGCACCTGGTCAACACCTTGGCCGGACTGGTGATTATCTACCTGGGCGGAGCGGTGTTCTGCTACTTCCTGATCGTCGGGTACATGCGCAGCCTGCCGTTCGAACTGATCGAGGCGGCACGCATCGACGGCGCCGGCCCGCTGCGCATCTTCTGGTCGATCGTGATGCCGCTGATCCGCCCGATCCTGACGACCGTGGTCGTGTTCCAGACGATGGGCACGTGGAACGACTTCATGAACGCGAATGTGTTCCTCTCCAGCTCGGAACTGCGCACAATCGTGCTGCAGGTGTACAACGCGGTGGGCCAGTTCTCGACCGATTGGCCGAGCTTCATGACCATCACCGTGCTCGCCCTGCTGCCCGTGTTCGTGTTCTTCATCTTCTGCCAGAAGTGGATCATCTCCGGCCTCGTCGCCGGTTCGGTCAAGGGCTGATCGGCTGATCGACTAGTCGGCTGGCTGATCACGGTATTAATTCCGGCTCCCCACTACGCTCATATCATCTCCTTCTGCGGCGTGTGGGGAGCCCTGTTCTTCACCAGATAAGAATTTCCTATGGGTACTGTTGGCACTGTGCTACAAACATCGCCAAAACCGAGAGCCGTGCCTCGTGACGGCCTTCCTCATCGCGTGAATAACGCGGTACTGACCACTAATCCGCTGCGCAGGTATTGCGCCGACCCGAATCTTGCCATTTTCGATGGCCGATATTTCCTGTACTGCACCGATGACGGTGTGGATAATTGGGACACCACCGCGTTCAGTGTGTATGTGTCCGATGACTTGGCCACATGGGAGCGATATCCGGCGCTCGACTTGCGCGATGTGCCGTGGTGGGATGGCTCGGATGGTGCTTGGGCGCCTTCCGTGGTACAGCGCGCGGACGGCAAATACGTGTTCTACTTTGTGGCCGGTTCCCAGATCGGCGCCGCTGTGGGCGAATCCCCGTGCGGGCCGTTCGTGCCTGAGCCCGAACCAATCGTGCGCGAAGGTACGTTCGATTGCCACACCATTGACCCCGGCGTATACGTGGAGGATGATGGCACCCGGTACTTCCTGTGGGGCAACGGCATAGCTTGGGCCGCGCCGCTCAATGAGGACTGTCTGTCGTTCGACGAATCGCGCGCTTTCAGCTGGGTGCCGGGCGATTTCCGTGAAGCCATCTGGATTCACAAGCGCAACGGCATCTACTACGCCAGCTGGTCGGAGAACGACGCCCGAGAGCCGGAATACTGCGTCAAGTACGCGATGGCCGAATCGCTGCATGGGCCCTGGAGCGAACCGCGCGTGCTGATCGAACAAGACCCGGCGCGCAAGCTGTATGCCACCGGTCATCACAATATCGTGAATATTCCCGGTACCGACGAATGGATTATCGCGTATCACCGGTTCGCCTACAATCCGGCCGGTCGCTGGGCTGGAGGCGATGGTTGCCATCGCGAAGTGGTATTCGCGCCGCTCGATTATGATTCGGACGGCTCGTTGGTTCCCGTTCGCCCGCAAGTTGGTTCCTACGTGCGTTCGCTGGCGTTCTGACCTGTAGGATGTCTGTCTCTGTCTGTTCTCGTTGTCTTCGCCTTGCTTGCGTTTTGTACGTTTTATCTGTTTCGTGAGTTTCGTGCGTTCTGCGGATTTCATGCGTTTCGCGCAGTGCCGTACGCTGATCACCATTCAGCGTGCGGCACTTTTGCATATCTCACGTGTTGCGGGAGATGCCGATTCCGTCGCACAATACGTAAAACGTGAATGTTATGTGGATCGACGGGAGGTTCCCGATTATCTACATGAACGGCTCACCGACCTGTGGTACAAGTATCTGCTGATTGGTGGCATGCCCGACGCAGTGCAGTCATTCGTGGATTCTGCCGATATTGTCAAGATCCGCAATACTCAGCAGGCCATATTCGATACCTATGAATACGACATCACCAAATATGTCTCCGATTTGGTGGAACGTCGTCATATCAAGAGCATTTACGAGGCGATTCCAAGTCAGCTCAATGCGGAAAACAAACGATTCAAGTTCTCCAAGTTGGGCAAGAATATCAGGTTCGCTCATATGCAGACGGCGTTCGATTGGTTGGCGAACGCAGGTATCGCCTTGCCTACTTCGCGCGTGCAGAACCCTGAATACCCGCTGACGGAGCATACCGACGAGAACACGTTTAAACTGTACATGAACGATGTCGGTTTGCTGACCTCCCGTTTGATACGCAGTGTGGACTTGGAGATTGTGAATCACCGATCCAGTATGAATTACGGGTCGATTTTCGAGAATGCAGCGGCTCAGGAACTGTTTGCACAGGGATTGGAACTGCATTACTTCAACCAGAACCGTATTGGGGAAGTTGATTTTGTTGTGCAGCAAGGTCTGGATGATATTTCACTGGTTGAAATCAAATCAAGCAAGGACTATACGCGGCATCGGGCCATGAACAACCTACTGGATACCGACAATTATCGGTTTGCCCATGCCTACGTGTTCCATGATGGCAACGTGGAGACTGTTGGCCGAACCGAATACCTGCCCATATATATGCTGGGTTGTTTGAGCGTGATGTAACGCGCACCACTTTCCCGGGAATGTGTCGCGGATTGGGTCTGTTGCCCGTCCTAGAGGTTCGATCCATTGACCCAGCCCTGTTACTTCACCCTTACCGTCCGCAATGGAGTGAACCGACTAATCCATATCCGCAAAATCGACAAGCGTCACTGTACCGTCTTGCGCCGCGCGGGCGGCGACGTGCTCGTCGAAGCCTGATTTGGAGAACAGCATGTAATGGCTGGTTTCGGGGTGCAGCAGTCTGGCGCGATTGCGCAGCACTTCCAACTGCTGCAGACCGGATGGCATGCTGCGCCATTTGCATTCGCAGAATAGAATCGTAATTTACTTAATTGTGATTCTATAATTTGGTCGACTGGTATGCAACAGGTCTCGAGCGTGCATTGCCGCATGCGCAACGTTTCGCGCGACACATTCCGGGGAATGCGTCGCGAATTGGGTCGTGCCGCGTTGCTAATGCGGGGAACACGCAGAGTTGCAGGCTGTTGCGATTGGACGCAGGCCGCCTAGACTAGTACGCGTTTGCGAAAGTCGAACGTGCTTCGACCGATGAAGGAGAGCTCCGGTCATGCGGCCAATGACAGGCGCAGTGCGAAGCACGGCACGGCTGATCGTGAATCGTGGCGGCAGCGATTGCCGCGTGCGGCGCAGGAGCATGCCGCACCATACCACAAGCAAACAATCCCCAAGAAACGGTGATCCCCTCACATGTACGTCGATCCGGGAATCAATACCAGCGCAAGCAACCTCAAATGGGTGCTGCCATACTGCAAACCAGACCTGCCCCGCGTGGTAGGCGCGCTCCTACTGTTCATCGCCAACAACACGATGGCCCTGACCATTCCGATTCTGTCCGGCATCATCGTGGACCGCGTCATCGTCGGCGGACATGCCGACGAACTGCCGCGTCTGTGTGGACTGATGATCCTCATGACCATCATCCGCGTGGGCGCGCGATACGGCTACCAGATGTGGATGGAGCGTTTCGGCCAGAACTCGGTCTACCGCCTCGTCTCCGACGAATACGAGAAGCTGCACGAGCTCGACTTCACGTACTTCAACCACACACGCACCGGCGACATCATGAGCCGCCTGACCTCCGACACTGACGCGATCCGCCACTGCCTGAGTTGGGTGAGCTATCAGATCGCCGACTGCGTGGTCATGTTCGTGGGCGCCCTGTGCGTGATGTTCGCTATCGATTGGCGACTCGCGCTCGTCCTGGCCTGCGTCACGCCGTTCATTTTTGTGCTCACGCGCGGCCTGTCCACGCACGCCCACCCGCTGTTCTTCTCCATCCGCAACTCGCTGGCCTCCCTCAACTCCATGGTCGAAGAGAACATCGAGGGCAACCGTGTGGTCAAGGCATTCGTGCGCGAACCGTACGAGACCGAAAAGTTCGACGAGCACAACGATGATTACATGCAGCGCAACATGGCCCTGGCCTACAACTCGCGCAAGTACATGCCTTGGCTGGACGGCCTCGGCTTCTCGCTGCAGCTCATCACGCTCGGCCTCGGCGGCTTTCTTGTCATCAAGGGCTACATGACCCTCGGCAATCTGGTGAGTTTCAACTCCTTCCTGTGGATGATCGACGGCCCGGTGCGCCAGTCCGGCTGGCTCATCAACGACTGGCAGCGATTCAACGCCAGCTGCATCAAGATTCGTAAGCTGCTCACCGAACAGCCGCGCATCGTGGAGAAGCCCGACGCGGCCGAAGCCGTCAAGCAGGCGGTCACGATCGTCGAGCAAGTCAAGCACGATGATGAGGCTACCGGAGCGCCCGGGGCTTCCGGAACATCCGGTGCCCAGCAGTCCGCCGAACGCAAGTCCTGCCCGCTGCGCATCAAGGGCGACATCCGCTTCGACCACGTCAGTTTCGCCTTCCCGGACGACCCGGAGACCCCGATCCTCAAGGACCTCGACTTCACCGTGCCCGCCGGCTCCAAGCTCGGCATCCTCGGCGAAACCGGCGCGGGCAAGTCCACGCTCGTCAGCCTTATCTCCCGCTTCTACGACCCGACCGTGGGCCATGTGCTCATCGACGGCATCGACGCACGCGACTGGCCGCTGGCCACCTTGCGCTCGCAGGTGTGCATCGTGGCGCAGGATACGTTCCTGTTCTCCGACACCATCGGCGGCAACATCGGTTTTGGTGCCAGCGATGATAGCGACGACCGATATATCCGGAAAATGGCCCAGATCGCCGGCGCGGACAATTTCATCAGGTCGATGCCGCAGGGTTATGACACCGTCGTGGGCGAACGCGGCGTGGGCCTGTCCGGCGGGCAGAAGCAGCGCCTGTCGCTGGCCCGCGCGCTCGCGGACGATCCGTCGATCCTGATTATGGACGATACGACCTCGGCCGTCGATATGGAGACCGAGGCGGAGATCCAGAAGCACCTCAAGGAGATGGACGGCGGCAAGACCATCGTCGCCATCGCCCACCGCATCTCGTCGGTCAAGGATTCCGACCTGATTCTGGTGCTCGAGCACGGGCGTATCGTCGAACGCGGCACCCACGCCGAACTCGTGGCCGCACACGGCCGCTACTGGGACATCTACCACAAGCAGCTCGGACTCCAGTCCGGCGCCGCACAGGGGTTTTAGAAGAGGACTTATGGCACAACGCAATACATTCCGCGAGGATGAGGAGCTGGAGGAGTCCATCGACCTCCACGACATCGCTCGCGTCGGCAAATATCTCAAACCGTATATGGCACAGGTGGCGCGCATTCTCGTCGTCGTCATCTCGATGAGCTGCATCGTCGTCGCCGTGCCGTACCTGACCAAGATCATGATCGACGAGGCGATCCCGAACAAGGACCTCGGCAAGCTCGGCATCCTCGCCGTAATCCTCGCCGCGCTGATCGTGCTGTACGAGTTCGGGCTGCGCTACCGCACGGTGGCGATCACGCGCGTCGGCCAGCTCATGCTCAAGGACATGCGCCGCGATATCTTCACGCATATCCAGACGCTGCCCTTCAGCTACTTCGATTCGCGCCCGCACGGCAAGATCCTGATCCGCGTGGTCAACTATGTGAACACGCTTTCGGACACGCTGAGCTCCGGTCTGATCAACGTGATCTCCGACGTGTTCACCTTCGTGATCACGCTGATCGTGATGTTCGTGATCGACTGGCAGCTGGCCCTGTGGAGCCTGATCCTGTTCCCGGTGCTCATCATCTGGGTGCGCGTGCTGCAGATCTTCCAGCGGCGCGCCTTCCAGAAGCTCTCCAACAAGCAGAGCAACCTGAACGCCTACATCCACGAGTCGATCGCCGGCGTGAAGACCACGCAGACCTTCGCGCAGGAGCAGGCCCAGTTCAGGACCTTCCAGGAGCAGCAGGGCGAGGTGCGTTCCGCGTGGATGCACGCCGTGCACATCCAGTTCCTCATGTGGCCGGGCGTGCAGACCATCTCCGTGATGACCATCTCGTTCATCTACTTCGTCGGCGTGATGGGCTTCGGGGGCGTGAACGTGACCACCGGCGTGCTCATCGCGTTCGTCGGCTACGCGAACAACTTCTGGAATCCGGTGATCAACATCGGCAACTTCTACAACCAGCTCATCACCTGCTCGGCGTACCTCGAGCGCATCTTCGAGACGCTCGACGTCACGCCGGAGATCCGCAACAAGCCCGACGCGGCGGACCTGCCGCAGATCCGCGGGCGCGTCGACTTCAACGACGTGGTGTTCCGCTACGAGAAGGACGGCCGCAACATCCTCAACCTCGTGGACTTCCACGTCGAACCGGGGCGCACGATCGCGCTGGTCGGCCCGACGGGCGCCGGCAAGACGACGATCATCAACCTGCTGTCGCGCTTCTACGACGTGTCCGAGGGCTCGGTGACGATCGACGGCCACGACGTGCGCGACGTGACGCTCGCATCGCTGCGCCGGCAGATGGGCGTGATGCTGCAGGACACCTTCATCTTCTCCGGCAACGTGCGCGAGAACATCCGCTACGGCAAGCTCGACGCCACCGACGAGGAAATCGAGGCGGCGGCGAAGGCCGTGCACGCGCACGAGTTCATCATGGAACTGCCCGACGGGTACGACACGGTGGTGGAGGAGCGCGGATCGACCCTGTCGGCCGGCCAGCGCCAGCTCATCGCCTTCGCGCGCGTGCTGCTCGCCGACCCGCGTATCCTGATCCTGGACGAGGCGACGAGCAACATCGACACGCGCACCGAGGAGGCGCTGCAGGCCGGCCTGCAGCATCTGCTCAAGGGGCGCACGAGCTTCATCATCGCGCACCGCCTGTCGACGATCGAGAACGCGGATGAGATCTTCTACATCGATCACGGCCAGATCGTCGAGCACGGCTCGCACGCGCAGCTGCTCGCCGCCAAGGGCGCGTACTACCGCCTCTACGAGTCGCAGTACGCGATGATTCGCGTGGCCAGCGGAGCGCCGGAAGAGTGACGAGATGTTGCGCACAAGGATGCGTTTAGCGGCGTTTCACATAGCGGGTGTTGCGACCAGCACCGATTTTGATGATCGTACCGGAGTCCAACAGTGATTTCAGCGTGCGCTCAATGGTGGTGGTGCTGGTATCGGGCATGCGAGCGAGAATATCGGCCTTGGAGAGTGGAACTAGGGATTGATCAAGCAGTGCTTCAATCCGCGTTCCCTTGGTGGCTACTCGCGGTGCTCCCTGCGTTCTGCCGCCTGCCGTGAGATTGATGCGTTCGTCGAATTCCTTGCACGCGGACAGTATGATGCCAAGCAGGTAGTTCGTGAATGGCGCATAATCATTGGCGTTGTCGTCCCATCCTTGGGTGCTTGCGGCCAGCGCCTCATAATAAGTGCTTTTACTTTGCTCGATAAGGTGTTCGATACTGATGTATTTGCCGACCATATAGCCATTGCGGTACAACATCAGGAGCGTGAGTAGCCGACTCATGCGGCCGTTGCCGTCATTGAACGGATGTATGCAGGTGAAATCGAGAATGAACATGGCGATGGCAAGCAATGGATCGGTATGTTCATCTCGGATTGCTTGCGTGTAGGCGGAACACGCGCGTTCGATCAGTTCCGGTGTGGCAAGTGCGGACGGTGGGGCGAATCGCACGGTGCTGGTCCCGTGTGCATCTCGTTCGATGATGACGTTGTCACTGTCCTTGAAATGCCCCGCAAAGGTCAGTGGTGTGTGCCGGAAGAGGTCGCGGTGCAGTTGAAGAATGACGTTCGGGGTAATCGGAATAAAGTCGTGGCTTTCGTGAATAGCTGATAGCACGTCACGGTAACCGGCAATTTCTTCTTCATTGCGATTGCGCGGTGTGACTTTCTCCGAGACGAGATCGTTGAGCCTGTTATCGCTGGTAGAAATACCTTCGATGCGGTTTGAGGCATCTGTGCTTTGGACGCGCGCGACGGCAACCAGCGTCTCCAATATATCCGGTCTGATCGTTGTCTGTATGCTTTGGCGCCCTTTTGCCTCGTGAATCGCGGCAAGCAAACTCGTGGTGTGCGGGGTGAGCAACGTCTTACCTGATTCGATGTAGTCGAATGATCTCATACTGCCTCATTTTCTGCATCATACGAACTTTTCTGCATCATATTTTATCAAAATGAGGCAGAAAATGGGCTGATGAGGCAGAAAAGGCGGCAGGATGGTGGCCATCTCGCTTGCCGGTTGCGCTACTTTCCCGGGAATGTTGCGCTCGTGGCAAGAGACGGCAAGTTCAGGCGGCCGAGATTGGCGATACCCGTCGTGTAGTCGAACGTCTTACCGGACTGCCTTACGAGCGTTGCTGGCGGTAGCCTACACTGAGAAACAGCCTACACTGAGAAACCATGAGCAAGCACCACCATCGCGACCGTAGCTGGGCCCCGGCACCTGAAGCATTGCCGGACGACGCCCAGACCATCGACAACCACACTCACGTGGCCTCCGTAATCCCTTTCGCGCGCGCTATGAGCCATGAGGCGCAGGAGAAGGGGCAGCCCGAAGTCCCGGTGTACGACGTCGACCAATTGCTGGCGCAGGCGCAATCTGTCGGCATTGGGGGTATCATCGACTGCGGTTGCGAGCTGCCGCACCTGATGACCGCCGTCCAGATGGCCCTCGATCATCCAGGTAACGTGCACGCGGCGCTCGCAATACACCCCAATGAGTCCGTGCTCCACGGGCATCGCGGTGTGCCGGGGCCGGATGGTCTGCCCCTCAAATACAAGCCTTACCATGACACGTCTTTCGAGGACGCGCTCACCGAAGTACATCGCCTCGCCACCACATACCCCGAGCAAGTGGTGGCTATCGGCGAGACCGGCATGGACCTCTTCCGCACCGGCGAAGGTGCCAAGGAACTGCAGCGCGAGGCTTTCCGCGCGCATATTGCCCTGGCCAAGGAGCTGGGCCTGCCCATGCAGATTCACGACCGCGACTCCCATCGCGAGGTCATCGAAACCCTACTGGCCGACGGCGCGCCCGAACGCACCGTATTCCACTCGTATTCCGGCGACCGTGAGATGGCCGAGATCGCGCGCGAACATGGCTGGTATCTGAGCTTCTCCGGCACCGTGAGCTACAAAGGCAACGACGGTATCCGCGAATCGCTACGGATTGTGGGTCTGGGCCATGCGATGGTCGAAACCGACGCGCCGTATCTGACGCCCATGCCGTACCGTGGCCGCACCAACGCGCCGTACATGATCCCCTACACCTTGCGGGCCATGGCCGATACGCTCGACCTGTCCATCGCGGATGTGGCGCGCGGCACCCGCGATACCGCCCGCGCCGTATACGGACTGTGAGGGCCGGGTGTGCGGCCGTCGCGGCGATGTGTTGACTTGTAAAATTTGTCAGAATTGTGAACGAGGTCTACCATGATGTACCTGACATAAGCGAGGGGGATGATCTCCACCTCAATGGAGGACTGAACGTATGGCTGAGTCGAACCAAAGGCCCGCACGCGCCCAAGAAGCCTCAAAGGCCCAGAAAGCCCAGGCTGGCGCCGCCAAAGCCAAGGCCCGACAGGAAGAAGAAGCACTGCTGAGGGCCGACACCTTTACCAACGCTCCCAAGGTGTCCCGCCGCACTCTCACCAGGAGGAGCGCGCGGCACTCGCCAAGCAGAGGGAAGCCGAAACCAAGGAAGCCGAGAAAATCGCCAGCGCATGGTCGAAAGGCGGCCTCGGCCGATGGTGGGCCCGCTTGCAATCCAGTCCAGACAAGGTTACCTGGGGCATGGCGATCGTGGCGCTCGGCGTGGTGTACGGCGACATCGGCACCTCGCCCCTCTACACCGCACAGACCTTCCTTGCCGGTCAGGGAGGGCTTGGCAGCGTAAACCGAGAGGCCGTGCTCGGCATGCTGTCGCTGGTCTTCTGGTCGATTACGCTGATCACCACCGTCAAATATGTGCTCATCGCCATGCGCATCGACAACAATGGCGAAGGCGGCATCTTCGCACTGTACTCGTTGATTCGCAAGTACGGCGCATGGCTCGCGATTCCCGCCATGCTCGGCGGCGCGGCATTCCTCGCGGATTCGGTACTTACCCCGGCGGTTTCCATCAGTTCCGCAGTCGAAGGCTTGCATACCCTGCCGCCATTGGAAGGGTTGTTCGACGAAAACCCAAGCCTGACCCTGATGATTACCGTCGTGATCATCGTGATTCTCTTCTCCGTGCAGTCGCGCGGCACCGAAAGCATCGGCAAAGTATTCGGCTCGATGGTGCTGGTCTGGTTCAGCTTCCTCGCCATCGTAGGCGTCACGAATCTCTCTAACGACTGGTCTGTGTTCGCGGCCCTGAACCCGGTGTACGGCATCAAATTCCTGTTCAGCCCGGACAATGCTGCCGGCATCGCCCTGATGGGCACCGTGTTCCTCTCGACCACCGGTGCCGAGGCGCTGTACTCCGACATGGGCCACGTGGGGCGCGGCAACATCTACTTCACCTGGCCATTCATCAATGTTGCGCTGGTGCTCAACTACTTCGGCCAAGGCGCGTGGATGTTGGCCAATAGCGATAACCCGCAATACACCGCGATGAAGTCGCTCAACCCGTTCTTCCAGATGATGACCCCGAACGTGCGGTACCTGGCCGTGATCCTGTCCGTCACGGCCGGCGTGATCGCCTCCCAGGCCCTGATCACGGGCGCGTTCACCATGGTTTCCGAGGCCACCCGCCTCAACTGGATGCCCCATCTGCAGGTGCGTTACCCGGCCCGTACGCGCGGCCAGCTGTACATTCCGGTGGTTAACGGCGTGTTGTGCGTGGCCACGCTCGCCGTGCTCGCCATCTTCAAGGATTCCGAGCATATCTCCGCCGCGTACGGCCTGGCGTTGACCATCACGATGATCACCACCACCGTGCTGCTCGCCGTGTACCTCTGGTATTCGGGTCGCCGCATCGGCGCCGTGATCTTCACCGTGGTGTTCCTCGCTATCCAGATCATGTTCTTCGTGGCCTCCATGGCCAAGTTCCTGCACGGCGGCTGGTTCACGATGCTGCTGACCTTGGCTATCCTGTTCGTCATGTACACGTGGAACGAAGGCACCAAGCTGGAACGCGCGCAGCGGCGCCACATGCGTCCCGTCGACTTCCTGCCCGCGTTGGACAAGCTCCACAGCGACTTCCGCATCCCCTATTTCGCGGACAATATCGTCTACCTGACCTCCGATTCGGAAACCAAGCGACTCGATACGGACATCTTCTTCTCCATCTTCGCCGATCACCCCAAGCGCGCCCGCGCCTGGTGGGCGGTGAGCGTGGAGACCACCGACGAGCCGTTCACCCGCGAATACTCGGTGGAGAACTTCGGCACCAGCTACCTGTACCGCGTGCGGTTCCGTCTGGGATTCAAGGTCTCCCAGTCCATTCCGGCATACATCCACCAGATCATGCACGACCTGTCCAAAATCGGCGAACTGCCCAAGCAGCGTTCGCTCTACCCCAAGGTGGACGCCGACCCGGATATCGGCACCATCCGGTACGTGCTGATTCACAAGGCGCTCATGCCGGAATCCAAGGTGTCCTCGCGCGGCGCCCTCTCGCTGCAGGCCAAGTACGCGATCCGCCACATGGCCGGCTCTCCGGTCAAATGGTTCGGCCTAGCCCCCTACAATCCGCTGGTCGAAGTGCAGCCGTTGTTCGTCTCCACGAGGCGGCCACCGCGTTTGAAGCGCACGGATTTCGTGCGTGGTCCGGTGCCGTCGCGTCGGAAAGCCGACCCCGCGGCCGTGCCCGATCCGCTCGACACTACCAACGGCCTCGGCGAACTGGTCAAGGCGGTGGAATCCGAAGCCTCCGCGCCGGGCGGTCGTCCGGCTTCCGGCAAGCCTCGCGGCAAGTCCGATTTCACCCGTGCGGATGCCGACACCGTGGCGCGCATGGCCCGCGCGTCGCGTCAGAAGCCGGAATAACCAATTATCGGATAGACAGACCATTGGCATGTTCCCCGGTGCCGGACGCGCTCTATAAGCAATCCCTATAACCCAGCCCGCAAGTCGGATGATATGCCCGGTAGATTGTGTTGGTATGTGCAGATTACTGGGATACGCGACGGCAGGTGCAGACCTGAGCCTCAACGACATCCTCGGCGCGAAGAACGTCGAGGACTTCCGCGAACTCTCGGAAATCCACAATGACGGCTGGGGTGCGGCGCAATTGACCAACCCCGGCGAGGCGCCGTACGTCCGTGATGGCGGCGCACCCTCGCCCGAGACCGGCGTGAAGATCTACAAGTCCACGGTGGCGGCCCGTTTCGATCATGCGTTCCGCGCGCTGGCCAGCGAGCCGGCTCGCGGGGCCATCTGGCACCTGCGTCTGGCGAGCTCCAATCTGCCGCTCATCATTGAGAACCAGCACCCGTTCTACGCCAATGGCTTGAGCTTCATCCATAACGGCGATATCTCTGACGCCAACGGCCGCAACATCGTGACCAACCGTTCCTACCCGGTCGACCACAGCGTCTTCCTCTCCACCGGCGGACGCTCGGATTCCGCCATTTTCTTCGCGGTGATCCTTGAGTACGTCGGCTTCGGCTTCCCGCTCGACGAGGCGGTCGCTCAGGCCGTGCGCGAACTGCGTCAGTCGTATCCGAAATCCAGCTACAACTGCATCATTCAGTCCGAGGACCAGATGGTTGCCTTGTGCGCCGCGGGCCGTGAAAAGACCAGCCCGCGCATCGTCGAAATCTACGACGAATACGGCCGCGGCGAGCAGGCCGCCGACTACCGTGTGATGCGCTACCGCACTCTGACGGATCGCGACGGCAAGCAGAACGGCGTCGTGGTGTCTTCCTCCGGCTACGACCAGGAAGGCTGGCAGGAACTGGAGAACGACCAGATGATTGTGGCCTCCAATCGCAACGGCACTTTCCGTCTGCGTTCCATCTGATTCACTTGAGGTAAGCCCCTTATACCTCATACCCCTCGTTACCTCGTAGAGCCATGAGGAGGACGGACTGGGCCACTAGCGGCGGTTGGCTCAGATCACAATCTGATGGTATTTCTCGGCCAGCGCGGGGATATCCGGGACGCCGTACTTGTCGACCAGCTCCAGCCACTGACGCTTGTTCTGCTCGCCGAAACGCTCGGCGCGGGCGGTGTAGGCGTCCACGGTCAGGAACTTGGGCGGCAGCGACTTGCTGTTGAACTTGTCCGCGTACATCACCACTTCCTGCTCCAGGTTCACGGGCACATAGTCGTCCGGCGGCAGCGGCAGATCCTGCGCGACCACCGCCTCGCGCGTAAGCCCCACTCCGGTATGATTACGGGCGAATTGGGCGATCGACTCATCCACGCCTTCGTCGAGCAGGTACCTGTAGCCCCTCAGCCCGTGCGTGATGTACTTCTTGCCGCTGAATTTCAATGGTTCGCCGTCGGTGCCGTCATGCTTGAACACCAGATACGTGCCGATGTCATGCAGCAGGCCGCCGATCAGCACCAGATGCTCGTCCAGCAGTCTGGGCGGCACCTGGCCGCCGACCACGCCGTCCGGCGAAGGCACCAAGGACTCGCCGCCAGCCGGCAACGTGCATCGGCGAGTGAACAGGGCGTTCTGACGTCGTACGATCTGGCAGCCGATGGTCGCCACGATCACGCAATGCGTATGCACCAGATCATAGGCCGCCTGCGAAGGCGCAATCTTCTTGTGCAGCTCGTCGATCTGCTCCAACGTGGGGATATATCCGCTCATGGTGCCCAGCTCCATTCCGTGTAAGCCAAACTCTCCCTAAGAATATCGCGCGTGGGGCATTGTAATGCGTCAACACTGCACAGAATGGGAGTATCTGCCTTCAGTGAGGTACTTTTCCGCTTGCGCGGACAGATAACTGCTTTCAGTGAGGTACCACAAACATGAAATCCCAAGTATAAGTGTTGAAATGACGCCGCTTATACTTGGGATTGCTGTTATTTGGTACCTCACTGAACGGAGATACCTTTCTGCGCTAAGGGGAATGTACCTCACTGAAAGCAGTTAGGCAGTTAGAAGGGGCTCCATGAATGCGGTTCCTTCTAACTGCCTCTATTCGTTGCACGGAATCGTCTGCGTCACACTTCGAACAGCGTGTCGGCGGCCTCGGCGATCTCGCGGGAGGCGGTCAGCACGATGACGCAGTGCTTCGGATCACCACTGTGCGCCAACTTGGCCAGTGCGGCGAACACGGCCACGGTGTCGTCGTCGTTCAGCCCGCGCGTCGGCTCGTCCAGAATCAGCACTTCCGCCTCGGTGCTGATGGCGCGTGCGATGGCCACCAGTCGCTGCTGCACCAGCGGCATCTTGCCCACCGCCATGCCGGTCGTGGCCTCGGAGAAGCCGACCTTGGCGAGCAGCTCGCGGGCGATCACCGGGCGGGGCTTGAGGAAGTTGCGGTTCGAGGCATCCATCGCATACAGCACGTTGTGCTCGGCGTCCAGATACGGCTGCACGGCATGCAGCTGCGGCACGATGCCCAGACGGTGTCCACGCAGCTCGATCGGCTCCAATTCGGCGATGTTTGCGCTTTTGTTCATCACCGCACCGGAGGTGGGCTGCACGAGACCGGTCATCACGCCCATCAGTGCGCGACGCTTGAGGTCCGCTGTAATGCCGGCATCGGTGTCGTCGCTGACGAGCAGGGCATACGAATGCCCTGCATAGCAGGCGAACTCCACGTCATCCAACACGTTGACCCTGCCCTTGGCGCCCGCCAGCGTGACCTTGTTCAGCGCGAACGTGGGGTAGGTCTTGAGCAGGACGTCATCCGCGCCGCCGCCTACCAGCACGCGATCGATGCGCGAGGCCAGCGTCATGGTCGGCTCGGCCTTGTGCGAGGCGTCCTCGTGATCCACCAGTGTGGATCGTTTCTCCGACTTCGCCAGTCCGAGCGTCTCGTTCACGCGCGCGGCATTCCGCGCGGTGACCTCGGCGCTGGCGTTTGCCGAAGCGAGGGCGTCCGCCTCGGCTTCGCTGGGCTCGCGGCCATCGGCGGCCTCGGCATCGCCGGCAGCAGCGGCAGTATTGGCGACTGCTTCTTCGGAGCGGTTGTTTGCCTGCGATTCCGCGGCGTCAGCGGTATTTGCGTCGGCGACTGACTCCGCGGAATCGCAGGCATCCGCAGTGTCCGCCGCGTTCTCCGCAGCCGCGAGGCTGCTGTAGATGTCGTTCGCGGCAGCGCCCTCGGTGCCGACGGCACCATCGGTATCCTCGGTGTCGTCGTCCTCGTCATCAAAGGTGACGCTGAACTGGATGAAGTCGGCGGGGGAGCGATTGTCGTCGCCTTGCGCCTTCAGCTCGCCGTCCTGCTCCAATTCCTCGGAAGTGTTCTCGGAAGTGTTCTTCTCGCTCATGCCTGTGCCTCCGCATCATCGTGGGTGGTTGACGTCGTGGATTCAGCCGGGTTGGACTGTCCGGCAGGCTGCGACTTGCCGGCCTCCTGGCCTGAAGCCTCAGACTCAATGATTTCGGTCTCGCTCACGGTCCCCCAGTCGCCATCGGCGGCGAACAGCTTGTCGGCGCGGAAGAACGCCAGACGCACGGCCGCCAGGATTGCCAGCGCCAGAATGGCGCCGAGACCGCCCCAGACCATATTCCAGATGAGGCCGGATGCCACAGTCACCTCATGGCCGGTGCCGATCAGCGCGCCGGCCAGCGGCTTTGTGACGAAGACGCCGGCCACGAGGCCGATCACGTAGAACGGCAGTGTCTCGAAGAACACCTCCAGCATGAACTGCCATCCGAGGCGTCCACGCGATACGCCGGACACCAGAGCCATGCCGATCTCGTCATCGCGTTTCGGCCCCCACACGCCGAACAGTACGAGCGCGAGCAACAGCACCCCGCCAACGGCGAGCAGCACGATCGTGCCGGTCTTCACGTTGCCCGTCACCGCATCGAGCGGCTCCAGCGACTTGGTGTACGCATCCAGCGCGGGGGAGGAGATCGCGAAGCCGGACGCCGGAAGCTTCGCCTTCTTCAGTTCGGCGACCAGCTTGTCGTAGGTTTCGGCGTTCGTGACGTTGAACACCACGTTCAGGTCGGGCACCTGCCAGCCGGAGACCGAGTGGTCGTCGGCGGACGGGTCCAGGCCGGCCTTGGAGTACGCCTGATAGTTGGTGAAGATCGCGTTCTCGCGATTGCGGGCCGTGACCACCGGATTGTCGGAGTCGGCGGCGGCCGTGTACTCGTAGATGCCGCGCACGGTGAGTTCATAGGTGGTATTGGCATCGGCCGCCGTGGCCACCTTGAACTTGTCGCCCACCTTCAGGCCGTTGGCCTTGGCGAAGGCGGAGGAGACCAGTGCGCTGGTGACGTCCGGGTCGGAGGACTGGTTGTCGTAGCTCAGGTTCTTGCCGTCCACCAGCTTGAAGGTGCCTAGGTCGCTCGCCTTGGCCGCGTCGGCCGTCCAGAAGGCGCGCCAGAGCAGCTGGCCGCCGGTTTTGTCGTCGGAGGCGGAACCCAGCGAGGAATCGCCCTCAACGGCCTTGAGGTCGCCGGTCGTGCGTGCCGGCACGGTTTCCGTTACCGTGAAGTCCAGATTCACACCGGCCTGCTGAATCACCGTGGCGTATTCGGTGTACGACGTCCACGTCATGTACTGCTTGGTGCTCGCCGAGTCAGTGGGGGACACCTTCTTCCATGCCGCCGCGCTCGGACGGATGGCCAGATTGGCCGCCTGCGCGTTGTATTCATCGGTGTGCGCCGCGGTGTTTTCCTGCACGACGGCCAGCCCGGCAACTGTGCCGAACGTGACCGCGAGCGTAATCAGCGCGGTCAGGGCCGTGCGTCCTTTGGCCCGCATCAAAGCCCGCCAGGCATTGCTGAGGACGAACATGTGTACCTCTCCCGTTCTCCTAGGCCTCTCCTAAGCCGAACCCATCCGAATGCCTCACGCCTGTCCATGCGATGCGGACGATTCGGATGGTTCGAGCTTCTCGAAACTCATCAACTAATCAATACGGCTCCACTATTATTGCGCTTCGTGACCGTTGTCTTGCGCAATACTGTTATACCTCTCAATGAAGTCTGAAAGTATTCTGTGAATCATGTAGCGGTTTACCGGAGGCATCCGTTGTTTCAGGCCGTTCTGTTACACTATGCACCGACGTATAAAGTACACCTATCAATTCGCGGGCGATGCGCTCCCGGGTGGTGGGGTTTGCCCGGCGATGTCTTCGCAAGTCCCATGTTCCGTGAGTCCTTTCGGCTTTGAGGGGCCGTTCGCGGCTCCGCCGAAAGCCGTCGGAGCACTGCGTTCGGGATCGGTGGACGGCTGCAACGCCGGAATATGGGATTCCGGCAGACGCTAGCCGTCCGTAAAGCAGCCGGTCCGTTGGTCGTCGTCGGATTACTGCGTCTGCAGCAACCGCGCGCCCCGCGAAAAGGAAGGCAATGGTTATGGCAAGACGCAGTGCGCATGGCAGCAGACCGGTCCCGAATCTGGGCTGGCAGAGGGTGCAGGGTCCGCACCATACCGGCGCATACCGCGTGAGCCGCACTGGAGCCAAGGTCACGTCTCTGGTGGTGCTCGCCGTTCTGGCGTTCTTCGGCACGTTCGCCGGGGTGACGTGGGCGGACCTCAGCAATACGGTGGAGCAGCAGGGCGTCGACCTTCTGCCCCAGAAAACCGCCAGCGGCAAGAAGACCGAAAGTCTGCCGGTGGACCCATATGCCAAGAGCGCGATCGATATTCTGCTGATTGGCCAGGATACGCGCGATGGCGACGGCAATGCGGCGGTGGGTGGCGATGACGCCGACCTGGCCTCTCTGCACAACGCCGATACCACGATGATCCTGCACATCTCGGCGGACCGCAAGTTCGTCGATCTGGTCTCCATCCCGCGTGATCTGATAGTGACCACGCCGGGCTGCGAGACGTCGAACGGCACGATGTACGCCCAGTCCGAGGTAATGTTCAACTCCATCTTCCCCAACGCGTATGCCCAGGGCGGCGATATCGCCTCGGCGGCGAGCTGCACGGTGGCCGAAGTCAACTATCTCAGCGGATTGAACATCCAACAGTTCATGGTGGTTGATTTCAGTGGCCTGTCCAATATGATCGACGCCATCGGCGGTGTGGACATCTGCATACCGACATACACGCGCGACGGCTACACCGGCATCGAGCTGGGCCGTGGCATGCATCACCTCGATGGCCAGACCGCCACCCAGTTCGCGCGCATGCGCCACGGTGCGGGCACCGACGGTTCGGACACCATGCGTACCACCCGTCAGCAGTATCTGATCAGGCGCGTGATCAATACCGTGCTGTCGAAGAACATGGTGACCCAGTCTGGCCAGCTCTATCAGCTGGCCAAGGCCGCATTGAAGTCGGTGCAGATGAGCCAGGGCCTGGCCGACGCCGCCACGCTTGCCGGTCTTGCCGCCAGCATGAAGGACTTCGATATGAATCGCCTGTATTCGCAGACGATTCCGATCACCGAATACATCTATGATCCCAACCGCAGCCAGCTGGCCGACGGCGCGGAGGACGTGTGGAAGAAGCTGCGCGAAGACAAGCCGCTGGTGGAAGAGGCTACGTCAACCGAGTCGACCGATTCCGCGAACGGTTCCGATGCCGGCTCTGATGCCGCCGACACCGGCTCCTCGGCGGATACCGGCACTTCGACAGACGCTGGTACTTCGACAGACTCCGGCACCGCCGATACGTCCGGCTCGGATACATCCGACGGCTCCACCTATGACGCCGCCACCGACACCTACAAGATGGCCGACGGCACCATCATCGACGCGGCGACCGGCGGCATCATCGACCCGGAAACCGGTGCGATCAAGAGTCAGGTCACTGGCCAGTACATCGGTCTCGCGGCGCGGTACATCGAAGTCACCTACTGTGGCGTGAAGTACTGATGACGGTGCGTTCGCCATTGTCCGCGATTGCGGCTCCTGATGGGACGCAGTCTCAGGCGCGCGCTGGCAGGCCGATTCGTATGCTGCCGGTGCTGGCCGGACTCGCCGGTGTAATCGCCGCGTTCTGCATTGTGGTGGCCTGGTTCCCCAGCGCCTTGTGGGGCACGCCGATTCAGGGCATCGACGCTCCCGCGCATTACTACTTTGTTCGTAAGCTGCTCAACCATGGCCCCTCGGTGCTGCTCACCCTGCAGTCCAACGACGGATTCTATCCGCCGCTGTTCCACGTGTGCGCCGCGCTGCTGGTGGCGATTGGCGGCGCGCTCGGCATTCCGGCGTTCACCGGCAGCATGGCTGTGATGGATGCCGTCAACTGCGTGTGGATTCTTGGTGCCGGACTGCTCTGGCCGCTGGGCATGCTGCTGCTGTGCCGGTATTTCTTCCGCCGTGCTTCGGTGGTCACGCGCTGCATACTGGCGTTTGCCGTACCGGTGTTGGCGGTGAGCTCCGGTGCCAATCCCTATCAGATGCTCTATGCCGGTCCGCTGTTGAGCTATGGCTTCGCCAGCAATCTGCTGCCGTTTCTGATGCTGGCCACATTACATTTCATGGACGCGATCACGGACACGCGCGCAGAGCGGAATGAGCGGAATGAGCGGCTGCTCAAGACCGGACTGCTCACGCTGCTCGCCTTCGTGGTGGTCGCGGGCGCACAGCCGAAGATGATGTTCACCTACATCCTCGTCATGCTGCCGTTCGTACTGGTGCGACTGCCGTGGAAGCTGATTGCGGCGGTGTTCGCCGGGCTCGCCGTGTGCGCAGTGGGATTCTTCATCTTCGCGGTGAACATCTACAAGAATTCACGCTACTTCCACCCCGAGCAGTGGTTCCATACACACAAGCCCGCCATGACCCTGCCCACCTCGCTCACCTATGCGTTCAGCGATGGCATGGTGACCGGAGATCCGGCCAAGGGACTGATTTCCTTTAATGTGCCGACAGTGGCTGGTCGGGCGATGATAGCGCTGCTGGTTTTTGCGATCGTGGCGGCGATTGCGGCGGTGGTCATGAACCTTGTTCCTTTCGTTCCGCGTTCGAAGGTGGTCCGCGGGCTCGGTGCTGCCGATCGGCCTGACGTCGCCCTCGGCAAGGATGCGCTGGCGCTGCTGCTGGCGTTCGGATTCGTGCTGTTCGTGTTCGAATGCGGCGCTACGCTTACCGGTGCGATTCCGAATGTCGTGACCGCCGTCTGGTATCGCAACGAAGTGCGCACGATGACGATGCTGCCGCTGGGTATCCTCCCATTGATCGCCTTCGCCGGCGCCTGCCTTGATCGATGGGTGATTCGTGTGCGGAATGCGGGCGATGACTCCGTGAGGGGTGGCAGTGCGATGGCCGCCAGCGCGGAGGCTGGCCGTACCGTGGTCGTCAGCGCAGAGACTCCCAGCGCGGTGGCTTCCCACGCGGTGACCGGCAGCGCGATGACCGCACGGGTAGTGGCTTCCCGCGCAGTGTCCGCGATTTGCGCATCGCTGATGGTTGCGGTGCTGATCGGCGCGCAGACCGTCAACCCGGTCAAGGCCATGATGGCCGAATCGCTGACGAATGCCGCGTCGTTGGAGAAATCCGACCCCAACGAGCAGCTCACCACCGCCAAGTTCGACGCACTCAAGCGCATGGTTGGTGTGACGGGCACGGATGCGCTGATCATCTCCGACCCGCTCAACGGGTCCATGTACGCCACCGCCTTGTTCAATGCGAACATGCTGTATCCGGTGTATAACCCGCAAGACACCATCCACGGCAAGATCTTCGGTCAGGTGGAACGCGATTTCGCCTCCGGCGACAGCGCCACGATGCTCGGCAACGCCTGCGGTATCAACCCGAGTCAGCCCACGTATTTCCTCACGATGGGACCGCAGGCGCCAAGCCTCGAGTTCCAGTTCAAGGCGCAGTTCAACCAGTTCCATGATGCCGCGCTCATCGCCAAATACGTGGAATCCGGCGCCCTGAAGCCAGTCGCCACCCTCGACCTCACCACCTACGGCGACTACGCCGCCGACTGGGCCCTCTACCAACTCAACTGCCCAGCGCGTTAGTATGCCGCGTCAGAAATTCGTCGAGTGATATTGGCCCCCTCGTCAGAGGAGGCCAATACCGGCTTGTATGGCTCCCCTTGTCAGGGGAGCTGTCGGCGTAGCCGACTGAGGGGTAGTCGTCAGAGGGACCAGCACCACTTAACCAATTATGAGACAGTCCGCTAGTATCCTGCGTCAGAAATACGTCGATGAATTCACTACCCCTCAGTCCCGCTTCGCGGGCCAGCTCCCCTGACAAGGGGAGCCAGAATACACTCAACCAATTACAAGCCATCAGTTAATCCGCTATTCCGATTCCGGCCAATGCCGGCGGTTCGGGCTCGTGTTGCCTAGGCTCTCGCCGTCTGGATTGCCCAGATGGCTTTCCTCGATGAGGTAGTTGGGGCGGTGCTTGGTCTGCATGAAGACGCGGCCGAGATACTCGCCGATGATGCCTAGACAGAGGAGCTGCACGCCGCCGAGGAACAGCATGACGACCATCGTCGAGGCGTATCCGGGCACGTCAACGCCGGAAATCAGCGTGCGGAAGATGAGGAACAGTGCGTAGAGGAATGCGGCGGCCGAGATAAGGGAGCCCGCCCAGGTGGCGATTTTCAACGGCGCGATGGTGAAGCTGGTGATGCCGTCCATCGCCAGATGGAAGAGCTTCGGGTAGCTCCATTTGGTGGTGCCGGCGACGCGCTTGTCGCGATCGTACAGGAATTCGATCTTCTTGAACCCGATCCAGCTGAACAGCGCCTTGGAATTGCGCTCGGACTCGTCGAGCCGCTGCAGAGCTTCGATGCATTTGCGGTCGAGCAGTCGGAAGTCGCCGGTATCCCGCTGAATCTCCACACCGGAGATTTTCTGCAGCAGACTGTAATACCAGCGGCTCGTGGCCTTCTTGAGCCAGCTTTCACCCTCGCGGCTGCGCCGGCGGGCATACACGTCCTCGTATCCCTGGAACCAGAGTTCGGCCATTTCGGGAATGAGCTCCGGCGGATCCTGCAGATCGGCGTCGATGATGACCAATCCATCGGTATGCGTGTGCATGATGCCCGCATACATGGCTTTTTCCTTGCCAAAATTGCGTGAGAGAAACAGATAGTCCACATCATCGGGATGCCGGGAAGCGTATTCGCGGATGAGCGGACGGGTGTCGTCCTTGGAACCGTCGTCCACAAACAGGAGCGTGTACCGCAGACGCTCAGGTGCGTTGGCGATGAGCCTGTCCATGCGGTCGAACAGTACCGGCAACGACTCCTGTTCGTTGTAGCAGGGAATCATGATCGTCAACGTGCGAACATCAGCGTCACTCATTATTCACTCCTCAGCTCGCAGAACCAGCCACACTATAATAAGCCACATGTCTTCCAGCAATGCATCGGTACCCATACGCGCCAGTCGAACGCTTCCCGGCGTCATGGGGTATCTGGCTTGCTTCGCGTTGCCCATCGCGCTGCTTGCATTGCTGTGTGCGATCCGCGGCGTCTACCCGTTCGGCGGTGAATCGTTCCTCTCCGGCGATCTGCGCTACCAGTACGTCGATTTCTTCGTCTGGTTCCGCTCCCTCCTGCTGGGGCAGGGCGGGAACCTGATGTTCTCCTTCGCGCAGGGCATGGGCGTGGGCACATGGGGACTGTACAGCTTCTATCTGGCGAGCCCGTTGAACCTGTTCGTCGTGTTCTTCGACGACGCGCATATCGTGCTGTTCATCTGGCTGATCGTCGCGGTGAAGCTCGGACTGGCCGAAATGAGCATGGTGTTCTTCCTGCGTCGCCGATTCCAGCTCAACGGACCCATCGCAGCCATGTTCGGTCTCGCCGTGGTATTCGGCACATGGACGGCGAGCAACCTGCGCAGCCCCATGTGGCTTGACAACCTCATCCTGCTGCCGCTCATCTGCTGGGCCGCCTACCGGTTCATCAACCATGGACGCTGGCGGCTGCTCGTCGCCCTGCTCGCCGCATCAGTGATCATCTGCTGGTACACGGCCTACATGACCATCTTCTTCCTCGTCTTCTACGCCGTCCTCGAGCAGATGACGCTCGCCGCCCGCACCGGCACGCGATTCCGCGACAACAACCTCTGGCGCAAGGTATTGGGCATGGCCGGCTGCGGAGTGCTCGCCCTGCTCCTGAGCATGTGGACGTTCCTGCCGACCATTCAGGCGCAATCCGCCAGCCAGGGTGCGATGTCGTCGCGCGTGCGCGGCTATGTGGCGCAGGCGCAGCAGCTCGCCCAAGGCCTCGTGGGGCGATTCCTGCCGGTACTGCTGGTCTCCGGAGTTTTGGTGGTATTGGCGATCATCGCGGCGATTGCGTTGGCCGTGGTGCGCGGGCGTGCGCGGCGCGCGGATGTTGCGGGGGCTTCGGGGGCTTCGGGGGTTGCGGACCGCGATCGTATTGGCGTCGGCGAGATGGCTGCGACAACCGAAACGACGCCTGCAGCCACAGCGTCGGATTCCGGTGCGGCGGCCGGCAGCGCCGCCCGTCACGATGGAGACGCATCGTTTGGCTTGGTGGACGCATACGCGCACACGGTGGCATGGCGCATATGCGTGGCGCTGTTCGCTGCCGGCAGCGCGGTTCTGGCGATTGCGCTCGCGCGCATTCCAGCGCTCGCCCATATCTGGGACCTCGGCACGCGTACGGACCTGAAGGGACTGCTACTCGGCTTCACCCCTACCGCATGGCAGGAAGAGCAGATTCCGCAATTGTTCGCCGGATTCGCTGTGACCGTGCTCACTGTTGTGTTCTTTGTGCTGCCGTCGATTGCGCTGTCCGTGCGCAAAACCGCGGCGGTCATTCTGGTGTTTACACTCGCCTCCACATGGCTGATTCCTCTGGAAATGCTGTGGTGCGGTCTGCGATATCCGAAAGGATTCTATTCGCGTCCGGCCATCTATGCTGTGTTTCTGATGGTGTTGCTCGCCTCGGCCGCGTGCCGCGAGCTGTTTGCCGGGCGATTGCCGTGGAAGCGGGATTCGCGCGGCGGCGTTGTGGGGCCTGTAACGCAACCCAGCATCGCGGGCGCGGCTGCGGTTACAGGCGCTGATGGCGGTGTTGCCGGTATCGGCATCAGCTCTGGCGCGGGTCTTCGCAACGGTATCGGCATCGGCACTGGTTGGGCGCGCGCGCTGACCGCGCTTATCGTCGTCATCACCATCCCCGAGTTCATCATCGCAGCCAATCACACTTTCTCCGTCGTGTATCGAGATTATCCGCAGGCCCATGCGACCGCCTATGCCGCGAACTCGCGCGCACAGGCCCAGCGCCTCGCCGAACTGGACGACGGCGTGTACCGGTTCGAGAAGAACTACACTCGCGCCAATCTGGGAGCGCTGAACGAGGGCATGGCCTCCGGATTCAGACAGCTGTCCATATACTCGTCCGCCAACAGCGCGGCGGCCGTGGACTTCCTCGCCGCGCTCGGCTACAGCCAGACCGACGAGAATCTCACCCGTTACGCCGCGCCCAGCCTGCTCAGCGATTCGCTGCTCGGCGTGAAATACGTGTCGCTCAGCGGATTGAGTGGAGATGTTGCCGGTTCGGGGGATACAGATTCTGACGGTGCTGCCTCGGACGATGCTGCTTCTGACGATGCTGCTTCTGACGGTGCTGCTTCTGACGGTGCTGCCTCGGACGATGCCGGCTCGTCAGATTCGTCCCGGAATGCGTCCGGCTCGTCCGCGCAGTCCGTGAGCGGGCGCTCGCAATACCTTGGCATGACGCGCGTCTTGGATGCCGCCGGCGTGGGCGCTGAAGCGGTGTATCGCAATCCGAACGCCCTTCCTCTGGCGTATGGCGTGCCGGCAAGCGTGGCCGGCAGCGCGATGCCCAAGTCGGGCGACCCGTTCGAGAACCAGAACGCGTTCGCTTCCGCGCTGGTGGGACATGCGGTTTCCCCGTTCAAGCAGGTCGAGGCCAAGGCCGCTGACAATCCGGATGGCACACGTACGTGGACCATCCAAGTGCCCGAGGGCTCGGTCGGCTACGTGTATGTGTCCACGCAGGCCACCGTGGACTTCGGTCTGAGCATCGACGGTGGAGCGGTGATCACTGAAAACAACCGTTTCGAGCACGCCTTGCATCCGCTGGCGGGGGAGACGTCTGGGGTGGCTGGCGACGTTGAAGCCGATGCCGGTGCCGAGACTGATACTGCTGGCAATGGTGAGTCAGCGAGCAATCAGGGCGATACCGAGCGCGAGGCGGCCGACCAAGGGGACGCCAGCCATGGGACAGCTGATTCGGAGGGCGCCGATGTCCAGTCGGGTGATACCGGTGCTTCGCGGGGTGGAAGCGTCGGCGTGGGCACGGCCGAGTATGCCGGCGGCACCCACACGGTGACCCTCTCGTCGCCGACCGGAGCTCCGGTGACCGGCGACCAACCCGCCGCCACCTGCATGTTCGCGGTATTGGACATGAGCGAGGTGCAGTCGATCACCCGACAGCTCGCGCAGAACCCGCTTAATATCGAGCAATTCGAGGACGACCGCATCCGCGGTACCTTCGAGGCGGAGGATGGTGCTGCCGGTGACGTGGAATCGAGTGACAGTACTGACACCGGTGTGGGCGTTGCCGGGGACACGGATGCCGGTTCTGCTGATTCGAGCGCGAGCACTCATTCGGGCTCCAGTTCGGGTTCCTCCTCGGGTTCGGGTTCTTCCTCGGGCGCGGGTTCCTCCTCGGGCTCCGACTCCGGTTCGGGTGTGGGCTCTTCCTCGGGCGCGGGCTCCGGTTCGGGTGTGGGCTCCGACTCCGGTTCGTCTGTGGAAGCTGAATCCGGTGCGGCCGCACAGTCGCTGCTCGTCACCACTCCTTACAGCAAGGGCTGGAAGGTCACTGTCAATGGCGTAAAGGTTGCGGCCCAGCCAGCGTTCGGCGGCGCGGCCACCGTGATTCCCGTACAGCCAGGGCACAATACCATCGACATGCGCTTCATCACGCCCGGACTCATCCCCGGTGCCGTTGTTAGTGCCGTCACCGCTTTGGGCTGCGTCGGTGCCGCGGTCATCGCCGCCGCCCGGCGTAAGCACGGGCAGCGCAGGTTGTAGCTGACTGAGATTGTTGGTGCAACGCAACAACTACGATGATGGCCGTTAATAGGGTTTGTTGCCCAGGTTTGTCGTCGTAGCAGTACGTTTGCTGTGGTCTTACGGGCCCATATCTCGCTAAACGTACACTGAGAGCTGCTCAGTGTACGTTTAGCGAGGTCTTATCGGCAGAGTTCATGGCTGGCGTTCGTGTCCCTGTAGCGGATTATCTCGGGTTTTGTGTTTCCAGGACAATGATTCGTGTCTCTGCGGATGTGTCAATCGGTTGACATGCTTACAGGGGCAAGAATTCGTGTCCCTGTAGCAGTTTTTAGCCCGTTTTGCGTTTCTGGGACAGTGGTTCGTGTCTCTGTGGAGGCGTTAATCGGTTGACGTGTTTACAGTGGCAGGAATTCGTGCCCCGGTAGCGATTTTTCTCCCGTTTTGCGCTTCTGGGACAGATTGAGTGCCCTGAGTGCACCCTGCGCGCTGTCCTTCGCTGTGGGCTGGTTGTCGAAAACCGCGGAATTCCGCCGTTTTGCAATGTGTGGCTTCGGAGCGTCAACGGCGTTCCAGTGCAGACGCTGTCCCTGTAGCCCCAAAAGGGTCGTTCCGGGCTACAGGGACAAGAAAACCTGCCACGCTGGCGCATTCGTGGTTGTTTTGCACTCGCGTGGCACGCCTGTGGTGTTGCGGGCGCGCCGCCGCTGTGAGTGCTCACATAAAACCGCAGAATTTCGTCGTTTCTCGGCGTGTGGTTTCGATGGTTCGGTGATGTTCCCGTGTTCGCGTTGCCACGCTGGTGTATTCTCGACGGTTTTGCACTCGCGTGGCACGAAGCAAGCGCGAAGTACGCGGAATCGCGCTTTAAGCCACTATTCGCTTCCGTGACAGAATTCAGATGGAATCCGGCAGTTGAAATCGGACGCAGCGCAGCCGGGATTCCATCAGGTGCCTCGGATGCAGCCCTTAATCGGTGTCGAGTCGCTGAGTGTGGTCTGCTGTGTCGGTGAATCAATCAGCCTTCGAGAGGTCGTGGCCTTCGTCGAATGATTCCTGTTCCCGTGCTGAATCCCGCACGGTCGGCTCATCCCGGCAGCTCGGATCGCCCAATCGGCCCGCATCTTGGTCCCCAAGGCACACGGCGGTGAGCATCGGTGCGCAGAGGAACACCGCAAGCAGCACGCGCAGTTCGACGTTCAGCGCCGCGACCATGATGGACAGCACGATTCCGACCGGAATCAGAAACAGCGACAAGAGCTGGGCCCGCCCGCGACGCACCGCCATAATCGCCAGTGCAACCAGCCACCAATCCAGCAGCGCCACGTTCAGCAGATAATGCGGCACCAGCCCCACCGGCGACTCGGCGAGCACTTCGGGCGCGGTATGCGTGATGCCCGAGGCGTAGAGGTATTGGTCGTTCGCCACCATCAGTGGATTGACCAGAGAGCCCTCGAACTGCCAGTATGCGGTCACGCATGAGCCGAAGTTCGAGAAGCACAGTGACGCCCAATGCCGTAGGAACTCCGGAAGATCACCGTTGTCCAGCTCGAACAGCTTCTCCTGATCGGCGATGAGCGGCTGATAGTTTTTCGCCCAATCGTCCGCCGATCGGAAGGAGGTGAAGTACCGATCCGCGGACTCGGGCAGGTTCTGCGGATTGCCGTTCTGGTTTTCGTGGTAGATGTAGCCGATCTGCTGCAACGGAACGCCCAGCATCTCAGTGGTCTCGGACGGCTCAGCCTTGAGCCCGTAATCCTCGAACACGCCCCACGCGGCAGTGAGCATCGCGAACGCTGCAATCAGCGCCACGACGCGCTTCCATTGCGCGCGGTATCGAATCACCAGAAAAACCAGCACCGCCAGCACGAACAGGATGTTGTTCTTGCGGTATTCGTTGCAGATGAACAGCAGCACCGCCACTGCGGCGATGAACCAAGGGCTATTAAGCAGTGGCGAAGTGATGCGGGAAGCGTGTGCGCGCAGACGCTGGCGGGTGCCGATTGAGGACCCAGCTGTGGCCTCGTCAGGGGACCCGGCCGAGGAGTGTCCGATGCGTGAAGTGCCGGCTGTTGGCAACGCTGTATATGCGTCGTCTGCGGTACTTGTTGCGTCCGGTCCGACGGGCGTGTCCGCCATGCTGCGGCTGCCGCTGCAGTCGCGTATGCCGAGTCGATTGCTTTTGCTGCTACGGCTACCGCTCTCGCTGAGGCGCCCGCCGCCCTCGCCGCGCTCGCTGCTGCCGCTGAGTCGGTCAACGCGCTCGCTCGACGTGATGAGTTCATACAGCGCCACTGCAAGCAGCAGCGTGAATCCGGCCGCTACCGTGTCTTTGGTGCGGATTGTGGCGTACAGCGGGAACAGCGGATACAGGGCGTACGCGAGAGTGAGCGCCGCGATCCATCTGCGGCTCAGATGCCGGGTCAGCAGCGCCAACGTGGCGATGATGCACGACGCCAGCACAATCGATTGGATGAGATTCGTGGTGCCGAGGTCGTTGCGTCCGAGCAGGCCTTGGAAGACGTAGGTGTCCAGCAGCGAGTGGTGTTTGCTGTACTGGCCGCCGGCGAATTGCGCTCGCTGCCAAGTGGAGTCGTTCGTATTGAATCCCGGCCATACGTGTGCCAGGCAAGCCAGATACACCGGCAACGGCAACGCGATGAACCAGTATCGGCGCAGCCATGTCCGCCATGATTGCAGTGGGTGGGAGGGTCCGCTTGAGTGGTCCGCCGTCGAGCGTGCTGCTGCGGATGCTGCTGCTGCGGACGCTGCTGCTGCGGACGCTGCTGCTGCGGACGCTGTTTCCTCTGCTGCGTGCATATGCATCAGTCTAATATCCGCCCATCTTTTGGCATCTCGGTCTTAGCCTCCCGGTCTTCGAAAGCGCGGCTGAGAACGGCGCGGCTATGCGCCTATTGGTGCTATTGGCGACGGCGGTAATAGCGTTGAGTATTTTTGCTCAATCATTGAGTAAAAAACTCAATCATTGAGTATTTTTCTGGCAGAGATTTGTTGCTCTCTGATGCAGTTGCTCTCCGATGCGAACCGGCGCGGGCATCTTGTCGAAATCGTTGGAATTCCGCCAAAATGTTATTTGCCTGGTATTTGCTTCCGTGTGATTTGTCGTGCTATTGAGCAGCGCTGTCGGCATCATTCCGCTGGCCACGTTTGCTGCAAGCTTGTCAGTATCTTGCCGGTGTTTGGGCTCCATGGTGATATTGTGCCGACGTATTCGTCGACTTCGCATTCGCCGCGCTCGTAGCAGACCTTGCCGGTCTGGTAGTCCGAGCGTGGGCTGTCAGTCTTGTTCGTCAAGCGCGGCGAGGGCGGGGTAGATTTGCTGGGCGAATTGCGGTAAACCCGACCTCTGGAGCATGTGCACGTAGTCTTCGGGCGTCTGGGAAGGCGCGGGTCATATTGCGGTGATGCGTCGTGCGGCGCGTTCTTCTCCGACGCGGATGGATAGGTTCTTTCGAAGTTCCGTGAGCACTCTGGATGACCAGTAAGGTGTGAAGAATCGTTCTTCGGCAAGACGGAGAATCAAATCGTTGACGATTTCGCCGTAGAGAACGCAGGTGTCAAAGAAGACTGGGGAACTCATGGCTCGGGAACTCCTTATCCGCGGATGCCTGCGGGCTCATGAGATAAGGGGGTTGTCGAGTGTCGCCTGCGGGTTCTCGTCCGCGGCGATGCCGTCGAAAACGGCCAGATTCTCTTGATGGCGCGTCTCGGCGTACCTCTGCAGGTCGGCGAGCAGCACTCGGCGGTGGCGGCCGACTTTCTCGAACGGAATCTTCCCCTGTTCCAGCAGTTTCACCAACGTCGGACGGGACACTCCGAGGAAATCGGCCGCGTCCTGGGTGGTCAGCTGCGTGTCGTACGGAGCGACGAACACGGCCTTGCCGCGCGCAAGCTGATCAGTCACCTGCAGCAGGGCGTTCGCCAACTCAGGAGTCAGGGGACGGGCCGGCCTGCCGGGCACTTTGAGTGTCGCTACGGGGAAGTCGGGCTGCGCCGCCATCTCGGCGAACCGGCTGTCGACGGTCTTGGCGGGGTCCTCCGGAAGGCTGGACAGCGCCTCCCTGATATCCAGAAGCTGCTTACGGTCATCCACATTCGGCATATATGTCGCAGAATCCTTGGCGATGCTTCGCGTCCCCATAGTCATTCCTTCCTGTTCCCCGAGCCGTCAGCTCCTGCAATGGGTGCTTGAGCTCATTCATCATAGTCATTAAACGAAATATTCGCAAATCTGATGTCTGCTTGTTTCCTGTGAGAGTCGGTGAAGTGGAGAGAGCTTGCTGGAATGTTGGCGACACGCCATGTGTGTTGTCGTGGTTTGTGCGTTGTCTGTGCCGCGCTGGCGCATTCGTGGCTGTTTTGCGCTCGCGTGGCGGTGTTTCGTGTCCCTGTGGGAGGGTCGATCGATTGACGCGCTTACAGGGGCGGGATTTCGTGTCCCGGTAGCGGTTTTTCGCATGTTTTGCGCTTCAGGGACGGGTTGATGGCACTGAGTGCGGCCTGCACGCCGGTCATCGATGTGGGCGGCTCGTCGAAAACCGCGGTATTCCGCCGTTTCCTGCGGCCGGGTTCCGAGGTGCCGATGGCGTTCTCGTGCCGGAGTTGCCCCTGTAGCCGCAAAACGGCCATTCAGAGCTACAGGGACAAGAAAACCTGTCCCTGTAGCGCGTCCGGGGCGGTTTCCGCGCTTCCGGGACAGCGGTTCGGTGCTCGTTTGGTGTTCGTCTTGCCCAGTCCATCCGCTCGGCCGCTTGTATTTGCTTCGTGACTGTGTATTGAGGGTGAATTATCTTCGATCGCTATTGGTTTAACGCTATTGGTTTAGCGTTATCTTCATTTAAAAGCATTATTATTGCAATAATATGCAGAATTGAGGCTTTTTATGATACAATCGCATTGATTGTGCAGAGAGGAGCATGGCATGCTCATTGACTTCAGTTTTTCGAACTACAGAAGCTTCCGTGATGAGCAGTGTTTCTCCATGACTCGAGACAAGCGTTTTTCGGACGGATCATTTGCTGATCGATCTACGATTGCGGCAGTGTATGGATCGAACGCGTCAGGGAAATCGAATTTCCTCAGAGCGCTGCAGATGATGGCGGATATGGTGCGTACGAGTTACAGCCAAGGCAATGCTGGGACCGATATACCGCGAGACCCTTTCTTGCTTGGAAGGCGGGAAAGGTCTGAGGGTTCCTCATTCTTCGTGGAATTCCTAGCTGGGGATAATCAACGGTACCGTTACTGGTTTCGTTTCAATGACGATGTCATTCTGTATGAGGAACTGTCGGCGTATAAGCTCATCGGCGATAGGACATCTTCGCACCCCACTCGATTGTTCTCAAGGGATGAGAATGGAATCAGCTTCGGTAGCGCGTTTCGCGGACCGAGAGCGCAGGTTAAGAAGACGATTGAGTTGCGGCCGAACGCTTTGGTGCTATCGGCTGCTGCTGCCGCCGGCATTGCCTGCACGCAGCCCGCGTTCGAGTTCTTCGTGGAGGGGGTCACTTTCTGTGACGCCAAAGGGTACCGTGACGAACAGCCGCGCATTCTAGGGGAGTTCAACCGCAAGACGTCGTTCGCCAAGGAGCTTGCTCTGCTGATTCGTTATGCGGACTTCGGCATTGTGGATGTCCGGAGCGCTCCAGTGAATATCGATAGGGCTGTGGTGGATGATTTGAAAGTCCAAATCAGGGAAAGCCTCGGAGCCGATCCGGATAAGTTGGATCAGTTGTTTGCCCGTGGGCAATCGTCTGAGTTGCAATTCGAGCATGCTGGTGCTGGAGCGCCTGTCGCGTTCGATGAGGGCAATGAGTCGCAGGGAACTATTGCGGCACTGTCGTTCTTCTCGTTGGCGCTGCGTCAGCTTGCTCGTCCTACGGTTACGTTGATTGATGAAATCGACGCCAGTCTTCACCCGTCATTGGTTGAGGAATTCATCGCATTGTTCACTGATCGTGCGACCAATCCTCATGGTTCGCAGTTGATTTTCACCACTCATGATGCATCTCTGATCAACGTATCCGGTTCTGCTGATCGTCTTATTGATCCTGATCAGGTGTGGCTGGTTGAGAAAGACAAGGATGGGGCATCTGCGTTGTACCCAGTAACTGACCTGAAAGTACGGAAGGAAGAGAATATCGGCAGAAACTATCTCAATGGTGTATACGGTGCCGTTCCGAAGCCAGCATTCCATTCCGTGTTTGCCAGAATCATTGAGGAAGGCGGCATCGATTGAGCCGGCGGGAAGGTAAGTACGCCGCTCCGCGGCACGGCGTAATGTTCGGCGCAACACTCGGGCAAGGGCGAAACGCTACCTTGTTGTCTGTGGAGGACAAGCTACGGAGCCTGAGTATTTTGAGCATATGAGTTCGTCCCTGAATTCAGTGGCCATTAGGGTTATCTCAAAGACCATGGCTCCTTCGCAACTTGCGGACTATGCGGTGAGGTGCAAACGTGACGATGAGCGCAATAACGATCCTGAGGATTGTTATTGCGCTGTCTTCGTTGTTGTGGATGTGGATGACTATCACGACCATCGTCAAGCGCAACGTATCTGCAAGGACAACGGGATTCGCCTCATCATTTCCAACCCTTGCTTCGAGGTATGGCTGATTGAACACATTCGGCGGTGTCCGGCTTCATACGCCGATACCCCAGCAGTGGAACGCTATGCCGGTGAGCTCAAGGTGGTTATGGGCGCACGGAATAAGCACGTCAACTTCGAAGTCATTGATGGGCTCACGCAGAAGGCTATACAGAACGCGGAGAGGCACAATTCGGAAGGGAACAAGGCGATGGCCAGGCGTCAGCTCGAGCCCTATCGAGAATCGGATTATGCGCCTTGGACGGATATGGCAGACGTGATTGAAGCGATGGGCTGATTGCTTGTTGAAGCGTGCGGCGCACGTATGCTGCCGTCGCGCCCATGCGCGATTGGCTATTAGTGCTCTATTAGTACTAATAAGATGCTTCTGGGACAGTAGACTGGTGCTCATTGGTTCTGTTCGGTGTCCTTCGTCGGCAGGACTTTGTTGACTGCGTCCGTAACGCCTTTTCGTCAGGGGAACTGCCCGGCGAAGCGGGAGCGGGACTGAGAGCCGGTATTTCGGCGACGATTTGCTGACGCAGGACACTGGGCCGTCCGCTCAGCTGATTTTATTTGCTTCGTAACTATGTATCGGTGGCTTGATTCCTCAGAATCGTTGAAATTCCGCCAAAATTTTATTTGCCTGGTATTTGCTTCCGCGTGAGTCGTCATGCTCTCGAGCGGCGCTTTCGACATCATTCCGCTGGCTACGCTTGCTGCAATCTTGCCGGTATCTTGTCATTATCTCATCATTATCTTTTCATGATGAGATATATCTTTTCATCGGTGACAAAATAAGAAGAGGCTTCCATCCGATATGGTGCACGTTTGTGCTTTGCATTCCTTGACATGGAGTGATGAGAAATGAGCGGTGCAAGTACGGCTGTTACATTGTTTCGCAGCCGTTCGGCAAGATGGTTCATGCTTGGATTGCATCATGCAATGAATGCAATCCAAGCGCCGCTATGATACCACCACGATCTCCTCTGATACGAAGAGGAGGGGATGGAAGTTGGCTTCCATCCCCTCCCAGGGTCTCACGCCATCTGCGAGGCAATCCATCCCGTCTTCACGTGATGGTGACACGGCCTTCCGCATTCCAGCGGTTTCGCCCGGCCAGTGGACTACACCTTCCTAACGGTTCACGGCTTACGCCCGTGAAGGTATCCGGCAGTGACCTAGCAAGCCAACTCCGCCAACCCGACCGGACGGCAAGTCGGTTGGGGAAGGCCTCATTAAGCTTGTTGATATGGATGATAGCCGCTACATTCCGACAACCTCAACCAACGTATGTTGATTCTGCGCAGAGCACATGCAATGTCAACGGTGAATGACGACATGAGCTGCGAGGATGCCAATGACCGGGTCGGGTTCGCACTTCACCGGCCGGTTGCGCCCTGCCCGGTCATTGGCATCCTGCTGCCCCCGGCCTCC
>NZ_JFAN01000026.1:0-75195 GCF_006408855.1 Bifidobacterium sp. UTBIF-68
CTCGTCCTGTCTGAGCGGCTTGTCGTACAAGGTGTTGCCGTCATGGTCGAGGGCGTGCGCGTGATGCGCGCTCTTGCCCACGTCCAGCCCGACCCACACGTCGATGTCGTCCGGTGTCATCGTCGTCCCTCCCGTCATGAAGGTGTCCTCGGTCGCCGTGGAACCCGCGGAGAAGGGGATCCGGACGCCCGCGCCGCACCCACATTACGGGAGGCCTGCGCCATGCGCCCCGAAGCGTCCATGCGGCCGGCCTGGTTCCTATCAGCGGTCTGCGAACGTCCCCGCTCCCGGCGACAACACCCCCCGGATCATCGACGACAGGGCAGGAAAGTCATACCGGAACCGGCGACCCGGCCCCGACCATTCGGGACCTACCAAACATGGTAATGGGGACGCAAAAACGAGACAACCAAGACCACATGACGAAACCAGCCATGAAACCAACCACAGTCGTACACCGGCCGTTCTCGACAAACCAGTCACGCGCCGACCGACTCCAGCGATGCCCGAGCACGCTTGTGGCCAGTTGTTGGCCACCTGACTTCACTGAAAACAATCTGATTGACGGGAGCCGGCCAGTCGTTGGCCTTCTGGCATCGCTATGTAGCTTGGTGGGCGGCTTGAGTGACGGGAACTGGGCAGCATGTGGCCGTCTGACTTCGCTGAGCAGCTTGATGGGCAGACTCGGTGATGGGAGCCGGGCAACATGTGGCCATACGGCTTCACTGAGCGGCTCGGGAGATGGGAGCCGGCCAGTACATGTCATGGCGACTTCACTGAGCAGGCCCTCAGTGAAGTCGCTGGACGAAAGCTGGCCGTCTGACTTCACTGAGCGTCCGACAGCGACGCCAGACGGGCACATGCTGGCCAGCTCGCGTCGCACGTGGCAGCCTCGCAGTCTGCGCAAGTAATTCGTTGACGAATTGACTACCCCTCAGTCCCGCTTCGCGGGCCAGCTCCCCTGACAAGGGGAGCCGATATTAAGCTAGCTCGTCCCGCAAGTACGGACGTGCCGCACGCGGCAGTCTGCTGGCTCCCCTTGTCAGGGGAGCTGTCGGCGTAGCCGACTGAGGGGTAGTCGTCAGAAGGCTAGCCGACCTGATTCTGTCTCTCCCCCCAGTCAGCTCCGCTGACAGCCCCCCTCGTCAGAGGGGGCCAGCAATCAGGGACGCGCTGCGCGCGACATCCTACTGGCTCGCCTGCCGGCTCGCACGTCGCCTACAAACAGCTCCGCTGGCTGCTTTACGGTGCTGTCCTGGCAGGGGAACTGAAATCAAGATCATGCAATCGAGCAATAAAAAAAACCGCACTGGCGCAGCAATATGCGCACAGTGCGGTTTGAAGAATATTCGCGATACTCGCGGTATCCGTTTGTTCGCTGTGTTCAGTCCAACGAATCCGGCGAATCGCTCAGGCGGCGATGACGTCGACGACCTTGCGGTCACGACGGATGCCGAACTTCACGGAGCCGTCAGCGAGGGCGAACAGCGTGTGGTCCTTGCCCATGCCGACGTTCTGGCCCGGGTGGAAGTTGGTGCCACGCTGGCGAACGATGATGTTGCCGGCCACGACAGCCTCGCCGCCGAACTTCTTCACGCCGAGGTACTGAGGCGACGAATCGCGACCGTTACGAGAGCTGGACGCACCCTTCTTATGTGCCATGATTCATGGTCCTTTCTATGACTCAGGCGATCGCCGTGATCTTGACGACGGTCAGCTTCTGACGGTGACCCTTGCGACGGGCGACACCGGTCTTGTTCTTGTACTTCATGATGTTGATCTTCGGGCCCTTGGCTTCGTCGTCAACGACTTCGCCCTTGACGGACACCTTGGCCAGATCAGCGGCAGCCAGCGTGACGTTGGCGCCATCAACAACGAGGGCAGCCGGGAATTCCACGGACTCGCCCTTCTTGGCGTTAAGACGATTCACGAGGATGGTATCGCCAACCTCGACCTTTTCCTGATGGCCACCGGCCTTCACAATCGCGTACATGATAGTTCCTTTTATGTTTTGGAAAGCTTCCTTGCCTAACACGCACCGAGCCTGCGGTCAGACACCGAGTTTCGAATCTACACCTACACGCGGACGAAATCAACCGATTTCTGCCCGCGTGTCAAGCGCGACACACCCTTGGGCCTGTCGCGCATATGAACCGAGGATGAAGAGCCGGAAAGGCTGCACGGTCTTTCGACTCCCCTCAGACGGCTTCGCCGCCAGCTCCCCTCAGCGAGGGGAGCCAGAAAAGGATGCCGGCGATTCCGAGTCCACCCCGACGAGAACACCCGAGGATGAAGAGCCGGAAGCTCACTCCTCGGCGCTGTTGGCGGCCACGGCTGCGGCTGCGATCTGCGCCAGCTTGGCCTTGACGTCTGCGCTGGAGCCTGCCGGCTCAGGCGCGGGTGCGGTGCCACGACCGTGCTTGTTGGTCTTGACGAACGGATCACCACCGCGAAGCGCGTACGGATCGTCATAATCAGCCGAGACGGTCGGCTGATCGTGCAGGATGAAGCCGCGGCCCTTGCAGGTCGGGCATTCCTCGGAGAAGGCCTCGACCAGACCCTGACCGATGCGCTTGCGCGTCATCTGCACCAGACCCAGCGAGGTGACCTCGGCCACCTGATGCTTGGTGCGGTCGCGGGCCAAGCATTCGATCAGTCGGCGCAGCACCAGATCGCGGTTGGCGGGCATGACCATGTCCACATAGTCAATCATCACCATGCCGCCGATGTCGCGCAGACGCAGCTGGCGAGCGATCTCCTCGGACGCCTCGAGGTTGCATCGGGTGACCGTCTCCTCCAGGGACTTGCCCCGGCCGATGAACCGGCCGGTGTTCACGTCGATCGTGGTCATGGCCTCGGTGCGGTCGATGACGATAGAACCGCCGGACGGCAGGTAGACCTGACGCTCCATGCCCTTCCTGAGCTGGGAGTCGATCTGCCACTTGTCGAACACGTCCTTGCCCTCGTGCTCGGCCGGGTCCCACTTCTCCAGCTTGTCCTTCAGGTCGGGGGCCATGGTGTCAAGGTATTCCTCGATCCGGTCATAGACCTTGTCACCTTCGACGATGAGCTTGTTGAAGTCGTCGTTGAAGATGTCACGCACCACGCGGATGGCCACATCCGGCTCGCCCTGCAGCAGCTTCGGGCGCTTGCCGTGCCAGAATTCCTCGCGCTTGGCGTTGATGCGCTCCCACTGGCGGGTCAGCGCCTCCAAATCCTTGGTGATGGCCTCTTCGGACGCGCCTTCGGCGGCGGTACGGATAATCACGCCCATATCCTTCGGCGCAATCTTGGAGACGATGTTCTTCAGCCTCGAACGCTCACGCTCCGAAAGCTTGCGGCTCACGCCGGTCATGCCGCCGGAAGGCACCAGGACCAGGAAGCGGCCGGCGAGGGTGACCTGAGAGGTCAGACGCGCACCCTTGTGACCGATCGGATCCTTGGTGACCTGCACGAGCACCGGATCGCCGGACTTGAACGCCAACTCGATGCGACGCGGCTGGCCCTCAAGACGGGCGGCATCCCAATTGACCTCACCGGCGTACAGCACGCCGTTGCGCGCCTGGCCGATGTCCACGAAGGCGGCCTCCATGCTCGGCAGCACGTTCTGCACGCGACCAAGGTAGATGTTGCCCACGGTCTGCACTTCCTGGATGTCGGACACATAATGCTCCACGAGCACGTTGTCCTCCACCACGGAAATCTGGGTGTGATGCTCGCGTTCGCGCACCACCATCAGACGATCCACGTTCTCGCGGCGTGCGAGGAAGTCCTGCTCCATGAGCTGGCTCTGGCGGCTGCGTTCGCGACGGTTGTCGCGACGGCGCTGCTTCTTGGCCTCCAAACGGGTGGAACCCTCGACATCCGTGATCTCGTCGATGTACTGCTGCTTGCGGGAGCGGCGGATGACCGGCTGCTCATCCTGCTGGTCCTCACCGGCCTCGACGTTTTTGCCGCCACGGCGGCGACGGCGACGACGCGTAAGGGTCTGTTCGCCATCATCCTCGCGCTCCGCGCGGGAGTCGCCGTGAGACACGGCATCGTCTCCGCTTTCGGAGCCCTCCACGCCCTCGGTCTCATCGGGCATCGCTTCGCTACGCGATCCACGGCGGCGACGACGACGGGAGCGGGTGCGCATGGAGTCGGACTCCTCGTCATCCTCTTCCTCGGTGATCGGCGCATAGGAGATATCATCCAGCTCGAGGTCCTCCTCGATCTGTTCGACTTCCGCGGCTGCGCGCCGTTCCTGCGCATTCAAACGACGGGAGCGACGGGAGCGTGGAGCCTCCTCATCAGTTGCCGTGTCGGCACCGGTATTGGCACCGGTGTTGGAACCGGTTTCGTCGTCGTCATCCTGCGCATCGGCCGCCGCATGACGACGGGCCCTGGCCGGACGCCGATCCTCAATCTCAACGCCATCATCGGCACGACGCGAACGGGAGCGGCGACGAGTGCGCGGCTCCTCCTCATCGTCGGCGTCGTCGGCATCAGCGTGATTGACGTAGCGGGTGACAGGCAATACCGGCTCCTGGAACAGCAGAGAGGTCATCGGCTTGCCTCGGCGCACGGTTTCGTGCCCCTCCGGCAAGGAGTCGACGGCATCCAGCAATCGCTCGTCGGGATCATCCGGCTGAGCGTGATTCACGCGGTCAGCACGATCCACTCGCCCCGCCCGCCCGGCATCATCGCGCCTGCGACCACGATCAGCGCGGCTATCGCGGTCTTCCCGGCCACGATCTTCATCGTCCCGCTCATCGGCATCATCGAAATCATAGCGGGAGGTTCGCGAGATGCGCGAACGGGCCGCCCGACGGGGAGCGTCGTCATCGTCATCGTCATACTCTGCAGAACGGCGACGGCGCGGCGAACGATCATCCTCGGCAGCATCAGCCCTGCGTGTGCGAGACCGGCGGCGCACCAGACGGCGGTCGTCATCGGACGCGGCGCTGCGGTCATCGGCGTTATCGGCATCACCAGCATCGGTCGCGTTCGCGCCGGCGGTGTTGTCGTCAGCAGAAAGCGCCGGCGCCTCGAACAGCGGCGCGGGATGCTCCTGCACCTGAAGTTCCAGTGATGCGCCGGCAGCACCGGTGCCGCGCACGACGCGGCGCCCGCCACGACGGCGGCGCGTCACAGGAGCGGGCGCAGGCGAAGACGCGGCGGCATCGGCGGATGCGCCAGCGGCTGCGCGATCCTGAGCATCTGCTCGGGAATCGGTATTGGATACGGTTGAATTATCAGTTTCGTCACCGACGAAACCCTCAGGGTTCACAGTGGGCACAATGCTCCTTGCGGCGCGCTGCATCACGACGCCATCCAGGCCTGTACGCTTCGCTCACACCACGCTCTCACCGTGGCCGCGCGAACATGCGCTTCGCGTAAAGGCAACTTCGTCTCAAGTCTGTCCTGCGAACGGCGGACACCGGCGCTTGCGTTGTCTCTTTCTCGAGAGCCGCAAGGGGATCGACGCCATTTCGCACGCTGATGGTCATGCAGAACCACCGTCTTTCAGTATGCCACATTTTCTGGCAGACGTGCATGCTTCGCGTGGCTCGCGTTGAATACGCGGTCAGACGAAGTCGGTTCAGACGAGCCATCCGAGCAGCAGATCGGCGAGCGCCAGCAAATCGGACTCGGGGACCTGCTCGTCATGCTTATGCGCCAGCAGCGGGTCGCCGGCGCCGAGGTTCACCGCCGGAATGCCGAGTATCGCGAACCGTGCCACATCCGTCCAGCCGAGCTTGGCCAGCGGCTCGCGTCCGGTGCGCTCACGGACCAGACGCGCCAGGTCCTGGGCGAGCGGCGCGTTGAGGCCCGGGCGTGCGGACGGGGACTCGTCCTTCATCTCGATGCCATAGCCCGCAAACACGCCGCCCGTGGCCACGTGTTCGCCATTGCCGAGTTCGGCGCCGGCGTCCGCGCCCATCATCAGAGCCTTGGCATCGGCCAGCGACTTGTCCGGGGCGAAACGATAGTTCACATGCACGCGGCATTCGTCCGGGATGACGTTCGTGCCCTTGCCGCCGGAGATGAGCGTGGCGTTGAGGCCCTCTCGGTAGTCGAGCCCATCCACGTTCACCGTGGCCGGCTCGTAGGCGTTGAGCCGGTTCAGGATGTCGGCGGCCTTGTGGATGGCGTTCTCCCCCATCCACGCGCGGGCGGAGTGCGCGGCGACACCATGCGTGATCACATCGAATCGGATGGTGCCGTTGCAGCCGCCCTCGATGCCGCAGCTGGTGGGTTCGCCGATGATGGCGAAATCGCCCTGAATCCAATCGGGATGCGCTTCGACCACCTTGCGCAGGCCGTTCTTCTCCGCGGCGACCTCCTCGTGGTCGTAGAAGACATAGGTGAGATTGGTTTTCGGCGTGCTTCCCGAGCTGCTGCCGTCGAGGGCCGCGGCGAGATAGAGCATCACGGAGTCGGAGGCCTTCATATCGGTGGCCCCGCGGCCCCAGAGCACGCGCTCGTCGGGATGGGCCTTGGCGATGTCCTCGCGAATCAGCGGATCGCCGGGCTCAAGCCAACGCGGCGGGAAGTTGTCGATGACCGGTACGGTGTCGATGTGGCCGGCAAGGATGACACGCTGTTGCGGTCCGGTGAAATCGGTGGAAGCGACGATGGTGTCGCCGTGACGGCGGACGGTCAGATGCGGGAACTGCCTCAGGAAGGCCTCGATCTCGTCAGCGAGCGGGCCTTCAGAGTCGGAGACCGAGTAGTTCTCCATGATTTGGGTCAACAGGCTGCTCAGTTGCTCGGCTTTGGATGCGGTACGGTTCAATTCAAGCGTCATGGCACCAGCCTACCGCGAGGCCGGCTTGGGGATTCGGGATTGTCTCGCTTGATGCGGCGCGGCGCAGCTGAGATGCATGTTGGCACAGGCTTGCGTCCGCCATTCGGCCCGGAACGTGAGATTTGAGCGCCATATGCGCTCGACTGTGCCACACTTGGTGCGGTAGAGGAGGCTTCAGAACAATATGACCGGTTTGATCAGCGCCATGCAGGGTTTCTGCGTGATCGGCATCGTCATCTTCGTGGGCTATGTGGCGGCGCGCATGCGCATCGGAGGCCCAAGCGCGCAGATGGTGCTCAACCGGTTCTCGTTCTTCGTCTCCAGCCCGTGCCTGATGTTCGCGATCCTGTCCAAGGAGCCGATCTTCGACATCTTTCACCCCTCGATCATCGTGGCGTTCCTGTCCGCCGTGCTCGTGGGCGTGGTGTTCCTGGCGCTCAATCAGATGTTCTTCCATTTGAAGGCACCGGACGCCACCATTGGCGCGCTGAACTCCCTATACCTGAATTCCAATAACATCGGTCTGCCGGTCGCCACGTACATTCTGGGCAACGGTGCGCTGGTGGCGCCGATTCTGGTGATGCAGCAGGCGCTGTTCACGCCTATCGGCCTGACGGTGCTCGACGTGACCACCAAGGGCAAGGTCTCAGCCAAGGAGATTCTGAAGCAGCCGCTGCATCAGCCGCTGCTCATCGGCTCGCTGCTGGGAATCGTGGTCTCGGCGGTTTCGGCCAAACTCGGATGGTTCCCGGTGCCGAACTTCATCTACGACCCCATCAACATGATCGGCGAATCCGCCGTGCCGATGATCCTCATGGCGTTCGGCATGTCGTTGCACGGCACCAAGCCGCTGCAGCAGAAGGGCGACATTCCGGCCATCTTCACCGTGGCGGTGCTCAAGAACATCGTGATGCCGATCATCGCCTTCCTGCTCGCCTACTTCATGATGGGCTTCCGTGGGCCGGAACTCTATGCGTGCGTGGTGCTCGCCGCGCTGCCGACCGGTCAGAACGTGTACAACTACGCGGCCCGGTACAACGTGGGCCTCACATTCGCGCGCGACGGCATCCTCATGAGCACGATGACCAGCCCGGTGTTCATCGCGATCATTGCTTTCCTGCTGAGCTGAGGAATCGCGATGAACCGCCGCGGCACAGCCGCTCCCCTCACCTACGGACAGTCCACCGGACTGTCCGCCTAACGGCTCGGCATCGCGATCATTGCATTCTGACACAGGCCAGTGATCCGTCTCCCCAATAATTGAGGGTTCGACTTCCGCCCCCGGTCAGCTTCGCTGACAGACCGTCCTGCAATTAAGGACGTACTGCGTGCACGGCATGCTGCCTCGCCTGTCGGCTCGCACGCCGCCTACAAACAGCTCCGCTGTTTGCTTCACGGCAACGGTCCCACAGAGGGGGCCAATCATCACTCGAACAATTGCTGACGCGGGCGCTAGGCGGCGGTTCGTGCCAGCTCGTCGAGGCGCGCGGCGAAGCGGGGCCAGTCGGTCTTCATGGCGGTCAGGAGCTTGAGCGTCGGCACTTTGTCGATCGGCACCCAGCTGATCTCCTTGCTTTCGTCGTCATTGGGCCTCGGGTCAACGACGTGGCCCGGCTTCTCGAACGCGAACACGGTGGTGTACGCCCACGGGCCGTGGTCTTCGCGATAGGAGCCGACCACCTCGATGTCCTCCGGGGTGATGTTCGCCTCCTCGTAGCTCTCACGCAGCGCGCCCTCGATCGGCGACTCGCCGTCTGCCGTGGCACCGCCTGGGATACCCCAGGTGCCGCCTTCCGCGCTCCACGCGGCGCGATGCTGCATCACCACATGGGTCACCTCGCCGGTCGACGAATCGCGGCGGGCCAGCAGGATGCCCGAAGCGCCGTTGGTGCCCCAATGCTTGCGCCCGCACGCGCAGTCCACCCAGCCGTCGCCGGGTTGGTGCACGTTCTCGATCGGGGGCAGATTGTCCTTGCCGGCCGCCGCGATGCCGGCCGCATCCGCGGATTCCGGGGCGATCTCGCCGCGCTGCACATTCCACAGGTCGGTCCAATCCACGCCCAACTCCTTGACCAGCTTGCGCAGCAGCGGCAGGCTGATGCCGATGATGCCATGCGGGTCGCCCTCGACACCGTCGATGAACGCGCCGCCGAAGCCCTCCAAAGTAAACGATCCGGCCACTTCCAGCGGCTCGCCGGTGGCGATGTACCGCTCGATGTCCTTATCGGAGTACTCACCGAACTTCACCACGGCGTGACTGGCACCGCGCGCCACGCGCCCGCTGGCGAAATCGATGACGCAGTGCCCGGTCCACAGCTCGCCACTGGCGCCGCGCATCCGACGCAGACGCTCGCGCGCGACCTCGGGGCTGTGCGGCTTGCCATAGCATTCGCCGTCCATGAGGAACATCGAATCGCAGCCGACGATGAGCGGGCCGATGCTCGACCGCGTCAGGCCCGGCTGCAGGGCCACGACGTTGGAAATCGGCTCGGTGACGGTCGGCATGTCCACACCGGAGAAGTCGCGCGTAGTGGCGATGCGGTCCTTGGAGTAGTCGATGGGCGCGGCGGTTTCGGAAGTCGGCTGGGCGGACTTCCCCTGATTGGTCTCCATGGCAACGCCGTCGGATTCGCGGCCCTGCTCAGTCGACTCCGCCTTTTTCGCATCCTTGGCCTGCACTTCCGGGGCGCGCAGCGGGTAGGCGATCACCCGCTCGCCGGTCGCGGCGGCGGCCGTGGCGGCCACGTCACGATACGCACGATGCACGGCTTGCGCCTTGGCTTCGGCAAGGATCATCACCCGCTGGTCCACGGTCAGCTCATCGACCGTGACGCCGGCGGCCTGCGCGGCGGCTTCGAGCGCGGCGGGCTCGTCCACATGCGAGACGCGGATGGTCGGGCAGATGCCGGCCGAGTACAGCACATCGCGGCGCGGGCGCGACTTGGACGCCAAAATCAGCGGAATGGGAACGGACATACACCCTCCTGACGTAGGTTCACTACCAGCATTGTATGAATCGGCACGGGCATCCCGGAACCGGGCGGTACCAAGACGTGCGCAACGCACAATCAGCATCGCGCACGACACGCCCGGGCCGGATTCACCGCAACGATTCGCCGCCCGCGCACGTATATACCTGTGAACGCAACAACAGGATACGAGGAGACGATGATGGGCTGGTTCACGGCGCGACGCGGCAGGACGAGGGGCGACGGCACATCCGCCACAACGCCGTCCGCCAAGAGCACCTCACCGGCCGACTCCGCAACTTCCGCTGCGCAGACACCGTCCGTCGAAAACGCCGCAACCGAACGCCGACTCATCCGCGCAATCGTGCGGCACGGTTCACGAACCGCAGCCGACCAATTGGTGCGCATGCATTTCGATGACGTGCTCGCCTTCGTCTGGCGCGTGACCGGGGACCGGGAACACGCGCTCGATCTGACCCAGGAGACGATGATCGCGGCGTTACGTTCGCTCGCCGGATACGATCCGGACAAAGCATCGCTGCGCACATGGCTGTATGCCATTGCCTCTCACAAGGTGATCGACGCGAGGCGGGCGAATCGTGTCACCGTCACACCGCTGCCGATGGACGAGACGCTGGACGGCACCGGCACTGTACGCAAAACCCGCATCGACGGCAACCCATCAGAAACTGCCACGGTGGCGGGCGGCGGGCCGAACCGTACCCGCGACCCGGCCGATATCCAGGCCGACGCCGATCTGCTCGCCCGCATCGATGCCTTTGTAGGACTGTTCGACGCCGGCACACAGGAGATTTTCCATTTGCATACGGCCGCAGGTCTACCGTTTCCGAAAATCGCAGCGGCCCGCGGCGAGCGCACCGAAGCCGTGAAGGCCCGCTATTACCGACTGATCCAAGCGATTCGAAAGGAGTTCGCCGATGAACGCGCAAGATGATTGCACCAATCGAACTGTCCGTTCAATCCCATCCGATCCAAACGGCCCTGTTGCCGGCAATACCGAAGCGGCGATGCCGGGTTCCGCCGGTTTCGTCGGCGTCCCGGCAAGCACCTGCGTCAACGACCATGTCCACGGGCGCACCGAAGTGAACGCCGGCAACAACCTCGACGACATGGAGTCGCGCATCATGCGGGCGATGGCGACACGTGCGGACGCGCCACTCCCCGGCAATGTCGTACATAATCCGGGCGATGGCGACGCCATCGCCCCCGATACCACACTCGCCAAAGTTATCGTCGACTCGCCCATGCGACGTGAGCAGGCGATTGCTGACGCAGTCGCAGCCGGCGTACCGAAGCGTGTCACCCTGTGGTCCACGCTGGCCGAAGCGCGCGGTTCGCTACGGTTGCGTGACCTGTTCTTCGGCGCATGGGACTGTGTGGCAGTCGCCCTCGTGATGACCGCGACCGTCTGGTTGATTCCACTGATACGTCTGTTCACCAACGCCGCATACGCGCTCGCCCATCCCGGCACCGTCTATGCGATGGCGTTTCTGACCGCGCCGTTCCTGTATGAGGCCACGCATCTGCTGGTGCGATTCAAGGAACATGAAAGCCATACCGACGATTTGCTGCGCACCATGCGCTGGTCGTTCACGCGGCTGTGCGCGCTGCGCATGCTGGTGATGGGGGCGGCTGCGGCCACGCTCATCGTGGGCTATGCAGCAGTCGTCAGTGTGCTGGGCGCGCAGGTGGGTCTTGCGAGCGGCGGTGCCGGAGGCGGCATCGGCAGTGGTGTCGGCGGAGCGCTCTCCTTCCCCGACGCCACCGGAATCAGACTCGGCAGCGGAGCGGCCAATGCTGGCATGGTCTGGAGTCCGGCCGGCCTGTCGGGCGTCATCCCAGACACATCGGCTGCCCGGTTCTCGCTGCTGACGCTGCTGGGCGTGGCCTTCAGCGCGCTGTTCGTGTTCGGCATCGCACAGCTCGTGGCAGACGTGCACGCCCGCTGGCCGTGGTCGATGATCGCGATACCGGCCCTCTGGGTAGCGCTGTGCGTGGCGCTGCTGGCCTGGCACGACGTACTGGCACCGCTGCTGGCCGGACTGCCGCCAATGGTCGCGCTCATCACCGCTGTGGCGACCGGTGTGGCATATTTCGCGGCAATGGGCCGATTCGTACGGCTCGCACCATCCGTCGCCGAAGCCGCATGATGCCGTAATCCGCTCCTCTCATATCAGCTCATTCCATACCACCCCGTTCCCACACCCCAACCCATTCCCATAGCCCATCCCGTTACCCGCCGATTCGCTAGTGGTCCGTTTCGTAATTGGTTGAGTGGTGATGGCCCCCTCTGACGAGGGGGCTGGCAGCGAAGCTGACTGGGGGAGAGAAAAAGCTGAATCCCTCAATTATTTCTGACACAGACCACTAGTGTCCCGCGTCTTCTGAAAGGAATCGCAATGCTCACCGTTGACAACGTATCCAAGAAACTCTCCGGCAAAACCATCCTGCATGACATCAATCTCGAGTTCGACCACGGCGTCTACGGCCTTCTTGCTCCGAACGGCGCGGGCAAGACCACGCTGATGAAGCTCATGACCACGTTGCTGTTCCCCGATTCCGGCTCGATCCGGCTGGACGGCGAGGACATCATGGCGCTCGGCGAGCGCTATCGCGGCCAAATCGGGTATCTGCCGCAGGATTTCGGCTACTACCCCGGCTACACGCCTCGTCAGTTCCTGCGCTACATCGCCGCGTTGCAGGGCATGCCCAGGCATGGATTGGACGCGCGCATCGATGCGCTGCTGGCCATGGTGGGCCTGTCCGAGGCCGCCAACAAGCGGATGCGCACGTTCTCGGGCGGCATGATCCAGCGCGTCGGCATCGCACAGGCGCTCGTACACGACCCGCGCATCCTGATTCTCGACGAGCCTACCGCCGGACTCGACCCCAAGGAGCGTGTGCGCTTCCGCAACATCATCCATTCGCTCGCCGCCAATCGTATTGTGATCCTCTCCACCCATATCGTCTCCGATTTGGAAACGATTGCAGGCCACATCGTGATGCTGCGCGACGGCACGGTGTACACGAATGCCTCGCCCGCCGACATCTGCTCGTCCTTGGAGGGCAGGATCTACGAGGTGGCGGCGGGGACGCCCCTCGCCGAAGGCCAACGGCTGCTTTCGGAGGTGCAGTACGCAGGCGAGACCAGACTGCGCATCTACTCGGAGGAACCCCTTTCCGGGGGTGCAAACGCGCCCGCCCCCAACGCGCCGGCGATTGGCCTGACCACGACCGGGTTGGCCGCCGGTACAGCAACCGCCCCGGTCATGGTCGCCCCGAACCTTGAGGACGCCTTCCTTGTCATCTATGGAGGCTGACATGGCCATCCACATGCAACCACTACGATTCACCGGCGGCGAGCTCGTCAAGATCGCGCGGCTCCCGCTGGTATGGGCGGTCATCGTCCTGTGCTCGCTGGTGAATCTGCTGATGGCCGCGGCGGCCACCCCCGCGAATACCGTCGCGCGGTACAACTACGCGAGCGCCGTCGCCGTGGCCACCGGCGGCAAAGTCGGGCCCGAGTTCGACCGGGCACTCGCGCTGATCGGTCCGTCCGGCGGCGCCGCATCATCCAGAGGCGCCACATCATCCGGCAGCGCTGCATCATCCAGCGGCACCACACCGCCCGACACGGAAACCGTCCCCGATGCTAAGCCAACCACCAGCCCCGTCATCATCGCGCGGATTCCCAAGGAGACGACGATGACCGCAGACGAACTGCACCGGCAGCTGACCGCGGTCACGCACGGCGCCACGAACACGCTCGCCGGCTACGATGCCACGGCCACACGCGACGCGACGCTCGCGCAGGTTGCCAGCGACCCGGCCGCCACATGGCTGATGCAGCGCAAATACGATGCCTACGCCGCGCGCGTGGCCCATCTGGCGCGCACCGGCGCGGCGCTGGATCTGGCGGCCGGCTCGGCCACCGACCCGACGTTGAACCATTGGACGAATATGACCGGCTACCTGTTCTTCGAGACGTGCACGTTGGCGGTGCTGCTCATGGCGTTGGCGCTCGGCTACGAGCGTACGGCGGGCACCGAGCAACTCATGATGGCCACGCGCGTCGGACGGCGACTGGTCGCACCGAAGATCGCGGCGGGCCTGATCGCCTCGACAATCGCGTACCTGCTGCTCGTGGCGGCGATCGTCATACCGTATCTCATGGTGTTCGACGTACGCGGCGTATGGAGCGCGAGCGTGACGAGCCAGTTCAACACGGTGTTCGGGCAGCGTCCGTTCGTCACATGGTGGGATCTGACCATCGGCCAGTACCTGTTCGTGCGACTGGCGCTGGGGCTGGCGATCACGCTGTGCTTCGCGCTGTTCACGGCGACTCTCGGGCTGCTGATGCGCAACACGTTCGCGGTGGCGGGATGCGTGGGCATCGCCGTGATACTGGTCATCGGCATTGTAGGCGCGGCACATGCGGCAGGACTGCCGTGGGGCGCGTGGATCGGCGGGTTCAACCCGGTGGGTGTGCTGCTGCTGCGCGAACAATGGTTCACCGAACTTGGCTTGGACGCGCCCACCGCCTTCTGGGAGACCGGCGTGACCGCCTGCTCGCTCGTGTATCTCACGGCCGCATTGACTGCGGCATGGCGGGCGTTCCGCCACAGGGATCTGGCTGCCTGAACCGCCATCACCTACAGAACATCATCACCTACAGAACATCATCACCTACAAGGTCACATGCACAACACTCGCAATACTTGCAAAGGAGTCATCATGACACTGTTCGCCGCGGAAATGCGCAAAATCTGGCGCCCGATTCCAGTTTTGATGCTCATGGCCATGGGCGCGCTCTGGGCGTTCGTCGGCATCATGCCCGCCTATCAGGCCTTTACGGAAACCGAGCATAGCGTGGGCTTCCTGCCGCTCAATCTGACCAGCGAGCGCCGGCTCGTCACCCGCTACGGACCGCTCACCAACCAAGACACCATCGACCGGATGAAGGCGGACATCCCACGTCTGGAGCAACAGGCCACACGCGACATCCAAGCGCATCCGGCCGAGGCGAAGACGCTCGGCATCACTGATTTCGCCGGCTACAAACACTGGTATAACGCAATCGCCGATCAGACGTTCTACCCTACCGATGCGCCAAATACCATTCCGGAGGGCCGCACGGCGACCGGCGCGAACACTGCCGAGAGCGCCGCCATCAGAGAAGCCAGGAAGAAAACCGACCCAACCGCGACCATGACCGAGGCGGAGCAAGCGGCCATGTACGAGGCCGAGCAAACGCTGCACAATGGTTCCGAAGCGCTCCAGGATCTGCAGAACATCGCACTGCTGATGCAGCACTTCCCCATCACCCAGTCCGATGCGCAACGCAATCTCGATAATTCGGTCGCGATGCTGCGCTCCACCGCACACACCGACCATCCGGTCACGCCATTGCAGCAGCAGTTTGAGCGGGACTATCGAACGGCGGCGGCAAACGGCTGGGATGACACCGTTTCCGGTGGATGCGTGGCCATGGACGTCACCGGCAAGACCGTGACCAATGAGACCGGTAGTGCGGAAAACGCCCCGACGGATGGGGCCGACGCGAACGGCACAACCGGCTCATCCGGCAGCACAGGCGACGCCCAGCTTGGCGAGGGCTGCGATTCGGCCGATGCCTCGCTGGGGTCATCGTCATATCGGGTTCCCGGCACGATGCCGTCATCGGTGACCGACCGACTGGCGCGCTACGCCGCGCATCCCGGACAATCCAGCTACATCGCGTACAACATCGTGGAGAACACATGGGCGTATGCCTTCGCGATTGCGGTCTTTATGGTGATCGCCTCCGCCGCGCTCACCATACCGGTGATGGTCCGCGATCGCGGACGGCGCATGACCCAGCTGCAGTGGGCGTCGCGTTCCGGACGGTCCGGACGGCGAGTGCGCGTGGTGGCCGTGGCGGCGAGTTCCCTGCTCGTCAGCGTGCTGACGTTGACGGCGTTCGGCCTGCCGCTAGCAGTGTTGTTACGCGATTGTCTTGGCACGCCGGTGCTGAATCTCAACACGAATGTCAGCATGGGCGGAGTCTCGTTCGAGATGCCCTTCGGTGTGCCGATCGTACCGTGGGCCTATTGGACGCTCGGACAGTATCTGGCAATCATCGGCGCAACCATCGTGGTGCTGGCCCTGGCCACGACGATGGCGGGCGCGTGGCTGTGCCGTTCGACGGGCTCCATCATCCGCATGCTGCTGATCATGGTGCCGCTGCTGGCGTTGGTACTGCTGCCGGCGCAATTCGTCTACTTCCAGAACATGTTCCTGATGGGCAACTGGCTGACGAACCGCCTGACCATGCCCGGATTGGAATTCTGGATGCCGTTGGCCGCGCTGACGCTGGCTGTGGCGGCGTGGGTGGTCTCCACGATTCGGCTTCGCCACCGGGAGCTTCTGCGTTAGATAGGTTTCCGACCGATTTCCGATCGAGCCGCGGAAGCTCGACAACTTCCGCATAACAGTTCTGGACATATACGTGTCGCCAACAGTGCAAGCGACAGGATTCTGGGCATATACCTACCAGTTATTCTGGGCATATACGTGTCATAAGCAAGGTTCTGGGCATATTCCTACCACGAAAACAGTCAAATTGGGAGCCTCGTGGTAGTCATATGCCCAGAACCCACTGAGAAGGTCGCTTCGTGGTAGGGATATGCCCAGAACCCACTGGGACGATCACTGTAGTGAGCTGAGTTTACTGATGCTGACGACGTTCAGTGCCATGCCGAGCGCACAATCAGAGGAAACACCAACAGACAATGCCGCAACTGGCTGTATGTTCGCGCCTGAACCATGGGCTCGCGAACTTACAGCCCTTTCTCGCATCCAAACAGGCTGTATGTTCGCAGCAGTGTCGTGCAGACGCGAACATACAGCCAGTTGCTCGACAACGACCATGCAAAATGTGCCTGCCGATGTGCCTACATCCGCCAAAACGGAACAGCAGGCACATCGGCAGGCACATTAGAAACGATCGAGATGCAATCTGGCCGCTATCGCCGCTCGATTTCGACGCCGGCGGTGTTGATGGGCAGGTGAAGCACACGCCAGTGGCCGGAGGCCAGCTGATTGACGGCCACCTGGTCGATGGCCTCGCGGGCGTCGCCGTAGTGCAGCACGAGCACGCACGGGCCGGCACCGGAGACGGCGGCGGCATAGCCTTTGGAGCGGAACAGCGCGATGAGTTCGGTGGACGGCGGCATGAGCGGCGCACGGTACGGCTGATGCAGACGGTCCTGCGTCGCGGTGAACAGCAGCGCGTTAGCCTGAGCGGCCGCGGCGGCGAATGCGGCGGCGCTCACCGGCGCGTTCGCGGCAGCTGCAGCAACACCGGCATCACCGCCGAGCGCATCGGCACCGCCTTGTGCCGCAGCCTGGGCGAGCACCACCGGGTTCATCGCAGCGGGCAGCAGTCCCACGCGGGAGACATTGTATACGGCGTCCTTGTGCGGCAGTTCCTTGGGCAGCGCCTGACGGGCCTTTTCGGTGGACAGCTCATAATCAGGCACGAACACGGCAGCTGTGATGGCCGGATCGACCGGATAGTTGACGGTGTGGAAGCTGCCGTGCAGCGGCTCGCCACCGGGGATGGCCACCGAGCCGACGCCTTCAGCCGTGGCGAAGTCCCACGAGACCGTCAGCCCGCCGAAGACGGCCGGCGCCACGTTGTCCGGATGGCCCTCGATCTGGGCGGCCATGTCGAAAATGGCCGGACGATTAAGGTCGCCGGGCTGCGCAAAGGCGGCCGCCGCCGCGATGCCGGCCACGATGGCCTCGGCGGAGGATCCCATGCCGCGCGCCTGCGGGATGTTGTTGGTGGCCTCAAGCGTGAAACCGAGCCGCCCCAGACCGAAGGTGGCGCAGGCTCGACGGAAGGTGGAGACCACCAAATGCGTCTCGTCGCGCGGCAGCGTGTCCTCGCCCTCGCCGTGGATGAACACATGGGCCACGCCGTCGGACGGGTCGGGGTTGAGCGTGAAGGTGAGCTCGTCGTGGTAGTCGAGCGCGAGGCCGACGGTGTCGAAGCCGGAGCCCAGATTGGCGGACGTGGCCGGCACGCGCACCTTGACCTGTGTGCAAATGGGATTCATATAGCTTCCTCTGTGATTGGCTCCCTCTGATGAGGGGGCTGTCTAGTGTGAACGCGGCTGAGGGAGAGACCACCCTACCATGCTTTTCTCTCCCTCAGTCGGCTTCGCCGCCAGCTCCCTCATCAGAGGGAGCCGTTGATGCGGATACTCCTCAAACCGATAAACCGCCAAGCCAACTCCCCCACCAGAGGAAGCCGTTGATGCGGGAGCCCCTCAAATCGATGCATCAGAGGGAGATGGCATTCATACCGATCAGTCCAGCACGCGCAGGATGGACGGCTCGCCGGTCACGAAGTCGAGGGCCTGCACGGCCTTGACGGTCGCGCGCAACGTGTCCTCGTCGGTCAGATGGGTCACCACGCGCAGCTGCTGGATTTCGCCGTCGTAGCCGGGGTCGGTCAGCGTGGGCTTCAGGTCCTGGTTCACGCCGTTGATGGAGACGCCGTTCTTGGCGAACTCGGTGGCGATGGCGGCCAGCACGCCCGGCTTGTCGTGGATGAGGAAGCGCACGGCGAAGGCTGCCTTGGAGGCGCTGACGGGGGCCTTGGGCAGGTTCTTGTACAGCGGAATGGACGGGCCGGTGCAGCCTGCGGCGATGTGACGGGCTTCGGTGACCACGTCGCCCACCACGGCGGAGGCGGTCGGCGCGCCGCCGGCGCCGCGGCCGTAGAACATGAGGTCGTCGGCGGCCTCGGCCTTGACGAAGATCGCGTTGAACGAGCCGTGCACAGAGGCGAGCGGATGAGACTCGGGCAGCAGCGCCGGGTAGACGCGGGCGGAGACGCCGGCCTCGCCGTTTTCGACGACCGCGAGCAGCTTGATGACCTTGCCTTCGGCGGTGGCAGCTGCGATGTCGTCGGCGGTGATCTTGGTGATGCCCTCGACGGACACGTCGTCGATGGTCACTGGCGTGTGGAAGCCGAGGGTGGCCATGATGGCGGCCTTGTTGGCGGCGTCGTAGCCCTCGATGTCGCCGGTCGGGTCGGCCTCGGCGTAGCCCTTGGCCTGCGCGTCCTTGAGCACATCCTCGAACTGGAGGCCCTTGGTGGTCATCTCATCGAGGATGTAGTTGGTGGTGCCGTTGACGATGCCGAGCATGCTGGTCACCTTGTCGCCCACGAGGGACTCGCGCAGCGGGCGCAGGAACGGGATCGCGCCGCCCACAGCCGCCTCAAAGTAGATGTCGACGCCCTTGGCCTCGGCGGCGGCGTAGATCTCCGGGCCGTACTTGGCCAGCAGCGCCTTGTTGGCGGTCACGACGGATGCGCCAGATTCGATGGCGGCGAGCACGAACTTGCGGGCCACGGTGGTGCCGCCGATGAGCTCGATGACGATGTCCGAGTTGGTGGCCACGCTCATGGTGTCCGTGGTGACAATGGACTGGTCGATCCACGGGAACTTCTCGGTTTCCTTGGGGTCCAGGCAGGCCACGCCGGTCAGTTCGATCGGGCGGCCGATGCGGGCGGAAAGCTCATCCTTCTGCTCGACGATCAGACGGGCGGTCTGCGAACCGACCGTGCCGGCACCCAACAGGCCTACGCGAATCGGGGTTCCATTCAGTTCTGCCACTTTACCATTCCTTCCAAATACAAGCTTGATTTCCCATTGTTATTGTACGGATTGATTCCTACAGCGACCGGGGACTGTCCATTCGTCCGCCGGCGTCATCAGCGGATGTCACTCGCTGACGTCGAGGTCCAGCAGGTCGTCGATCGTCTGACGGCGCAGCATCACATGCGCCCCGATCTCGCTGACAGCCACGACGGCCGGAATAAGCGCCTGGTTGTAGTTGCTCGCCATCGTGCGGCCGTAGGCGCCGGTGACCGGCACGGCAAGGATGTCGCCGCGCCGCAAATCGGCGGGCAGCCTCACCTCATGCACCACGATGTCGCCGGACTCGCAGTGCATGCCGCAGACGCGCGCAAGCATCGTCTCGGCAGAGCCCGCCCGGTTCGCCAGTCGCGCGGTGTAATCGGCGCCGTACAGGGCTGGGCGGATGTTGTCGGACATGCCGCCATCAACCGACACATACACGCGTTCGCTGATCGGGTTGCCTTCGGCATCCTTCGGCGCACGGTCGCCGTCGCCGCTCAGGTGCACATGCTTGATGGTGCCCACGCGGTACAGAGTCACGCCTGCGGGGGCGACGATATAACGCCCCGGCTCGAACGAAATCGCGGGAGCCGGCATGCCGAGCGCACGATTGGTCTCGCCCACAGCCTTGGCCAAGCGGCCCAGCTCCACGTCGATGTCCATCGAATCCTCGCCATCCGTGTAGGCTACGGAGTAACCGCCGCCGAGGTCGATCTCCGGCAGGGTGAACGCATCGGTGGCGTACAAGGTCTTGCGCAGCAGCATCATGCGCTTGCCGGCCTGGATGAACGCGTCCGCATCATGGATGTTGGAGCCGATGTGCGAGTGCGCGCCCACGAGCTCCAACACATCCTGATTGGCGAGGATGGTCTTCAGCACGGCGATGGCCGGACCGTCCGCGATGGCGGTCATCGCCTCGGCGAGCGCCTTGTCCTTGTCTGAAACCTGTTCGTGGCTCAAATCGTATGGGTAGCGAAGATTGTATTGCAGCTGACGTTCGCCCTTATGTCCAACTTCCACACCGCCGTCCGCAGCGCTTGCGGCACTGTCCGCAGCAGCAGCAGTCGCTTCGGCGAATCGCGCATTGGTTACTGCCGGAGTGACGTCCGCGAGATTCTTGAGCGCGGTATCCAGTACGGCGGCATTCGCATTGGCCGGCAGCAGCGGTACGCCGAACTTCTGGTCCTCGTGCGCTGTGGAGATGTATTCATGCCCGCCCGCGTGCACGCCGACGGTGACGCGCAGCATCACACGGGCGCGCTTGCCGAGACGACGCGCGATGGCCGCGATACGCTCGGGTTCCCCGGGCTCGTCAACGACGATCTTGGCGAAGCCCTGTTCGATGGCAAGCTCGATTTCGGCGTCGGACTTGTTGTTGCCGTGCAGCACCAGACGACGGCCGGGTGCACCGGCGGCGAGGGCGATGCGCATCTCCCCCATCGTGCAGGTGTCCACGTACATGCCGGCGTCGAGCACGAGCCGCACGATCTCCTTGGAGAGGAACGCCTTACCGGCGAAGCTCACGTGCGTGGTGGAGTTGTTGAATGCGGCGGCCGCGGCGCGCACAAAGTGCCGGGCGCGCTCATTGACCTCGTCGGTGTCGATGAGATAGAGCGGCGAGCCAAACTCGTCCAGCAGCGATTCGGCCGTACGGCCGTGGAATTCAATGGCTCCGGTGGCCGGGTCCACGGCCGAAGCGGCGGGCCAGATATGGGTGATAGGCATGGTGTCTCCTTGGATGTCCCTTGATGTCGTTCGACGTCTGCTGGCGCTTACAGGCGTCTGCAGAGGCGTATGGCCCTGATTGCAGCAGCGTTTTCAGACTGGTCTGGCTACCACTGTGCCACATCGGTGTGCACAGTGCCGCCGGATATTCCATTGTGCGGGTCGTGCGGCACCATCCGACCTGCAATGTGTGCGACTCGACGGCCCGAGCACGCGCGGTCCGCTGCTGCCCTCAGGTCTGCTTTTCATCAGGTCTGCCGTCCTCAGGCCCCGGCCGCTCAGCGGCCGATTATCCAGCGACTCTGAACCGTCAGCTGAAGAGTTCGTCGTGGGAGCCGGTGCGCTGGAAGATGGCGAGATCGTCGGTGGTGCACCAGATAAGCAGCCAGTCGCCGGCGTTGGCGATATGGCATTCGTTGGAGCCCTTCCACTCTCCGGACAGCGTGTGCATGTTGTGGCGGCGTTTCAGCTCCTCGATGGATTCGACGGTGTCGTCAAGGATGAGCCTGACCACCTGTCGCAAAGGAGCAGTATCAATCCGCTTTTTCCTCAGACGTTTGATATCCCTATTGAATCGAGGCGTGTATTCAGGTTCCAGCATAATCAAATTCCCAAACTGGCGAACATATCATCAGCCGTCTTGAAATCATGCGTCCGGCCGTTCTTGATGATCTCCTGCGTTTCGCGGATGGCTTCGCGGCTTTCCTCGTTCGGCTTCTCCGATTCAAAGGTCAGTGGAATGCTGCGGGTGCGGGCCATCTGCGTCCAGAATGCACGCGTAGCGGAGGCGAGGGTGAGCCCGTACTCCTCGGCCACTTCCGACGCCTGGGCGATCACCTGTTTGCTCGCCCTGATGGCCTTGGATTCCGTCGCATTCGGGGAAGTCGTCACTGCGGTCATGGCAATCCTCCTTAAATTCCAATGAACATACAGCCATATGTGCACAGTTGTGGCTAATATTACCACATCAGCACCACGGTAGTGCACAAACCGGTGAACGATGTGCAAGCAAACCGCAAACCGCAATCGGTAAACAGCAGCAGAAAAACATGAAGCAGCCCCATAATCGGGACTGCCTCACTCATCATATACGTCGCGAGCATCGCGGAACACAGCGATGGCCGAAGGCCATCACATCTTTTCCGGCGCAGAAACGCCGAGCAGGTCGAGGCCGGCGGCAATCACGTCGCGGACGGCGTCGTTGAGCTTGAGACGGGCCGCGGCACGAGCCGGCTCCGGGTTCTTGGCGATTTCGAGGGCCTTGCGGGTCTCCTCGTCGCCACGGGCCTCCGGGTCGGTCAACGGCATCGGCACCACGCGTTCCACGTTGTACCACTTGTGGTAGGCGGCGGCCAGATCCTCAAGGTAATGCGCCACGCGGTGCGGGGCGCGCGCGTCGCCCGCCAAGGTCAGCAGCGCCGGCCACTGGGCGAGCGCGGCGAGCACTTCGCCGTCCGCCTCGGTGTCCAGCAGGGACAGATCGGCACCGTCATACGAAATGCCGGCGGCCTCGGCGTTGCGGTCCACGTTGCAGGAGCGGGCGTGCGCGTACTGCACGTAGTAGACCGGGTTGTCGTTGGAGTGGGAGGCGAGCAGGTTGAGGTCGATGTCCACCGGCGAGTTGTAGTCGGTGCGGGCCAGCGAGTAGCGGGATGCGTCCACGCCGATGGCCTCGACCAGGTCGTCGATGGTGACGACGTTGCCGGCGCGCTTCGACATGCGCACGGCCTTGCCGTCCTTGAGCACATTGACCAGCTGACCGATGAGGATCTGCATGTTCTCGCCCGGCTTGTCGCCGAAGGCCGCGCACATGGCCATCATGCGGCCGATGTAGCCGTGGTGGTCGGCGCCGAGCATGTAGATGGCGATGTCGGCCGGGGCGGACGGCTTGCCGTCGCGGTGGCGCTTGTTCCAGTAGTAGGCGATATCGGCGGCGAAGTATGCGAATTCGCCGTTGGACTTGATGATCACTCGGTCCTTGTCGTCACCGTGCTTGGTGGACTCGAACCAGGTGGCACCGTCCTTCTCGTAGATGTCGCCGCGTTCGCGCAGCTCTTCGATGGCACGCGTCACCTCGCCATCCTGATACAGGCTGTTCTCGTGGAACCAGACGTCGAAGTGCACGCGGAAGTCCTTCATGGACTTGCAGATCTCGTCGAACATCATCGGTACGGCGCGCTTGCGGAACTCCTCACGCAGCTCCGAATCGGATTCGCCGACCGGCTCGCCGTCGGCGTTGAGGCCTTGGTCCTCATGCTGGAGGGCGGTCAGGTCCACGCCGTCCGCCTTGGCCTCGTCCTGTACGCGGCGGGCGATCTCGTCGATATAGGCGCCCTTGTACCCATCGAACGGGGTTTCGGTCTGGTAGCCGGCCTCGCCGAGGTTGTTGGCGCGGGCCCATGCGGCCACCAGCGACTTGGCGAAGCGGTTGATCTGCTCACCGTGGTCGTTGAAGTAGTATTCGCGCACGACTTTGGCGCCGTTGGCTTCGAGCACGCGGGCCATCGAGTCGCCGGTGGCTGCCCAGCGGGTGCCGCCGATGTGGATCGGGCCGGTGGGGTTGGCGGAGACGAATTCGAGGTTCAGGGTCTTGCCGGCAAGGTGTTCGTTGCGACCGAACGTGGAGATGCCGCGTTCGTCCTTCACGGCGGCCAGCACCTGATCGACCACGGCGGCGGCCGAAGCGGAGTCAAGGGTGATGTTGATGAAGCCGGGGCCGGCCACTTCCACGGATTTGACGCCATCCGCCTCGGTGAGTTCGGCGGCGAACGGCTCAGCCAGGTCGCGCGGCTTCATACCGGCCTTCTTGGCCAGCTGCATGGCGATGTTGGAGGCCCAGTCGCCGTGCGCGCGATCCTTCGGGCGCATGACGGCGAGCTTGTCGACCGGCGGGATCAGATCGTCGGTCAGTTGGCCGGCTTTGCCCTCGGCAACCAGGTTGTGGGCAATCTTGGAAATCAGTTCACTTAAGGCTTCAGGACTCATTCTTCCAAGGATACCGGCCGCACCGACGTTTGCGGCGTTCGGCCTATTGCGCGCGGGCTCGCCGCACGCCTATACATACCGACCGGCGGTATGTATAGTGCGAGCCAGCACACCGAAAGGAGCAACACATGGCACGCAACGCGCATCCGGAGGTGACCGAGCGCCGCATCCTTGAAGCGGCGCGCGATCTGTTCGTCGAGAAGGGATACGAAAAGACCACTGTCCAGAACATCGTGGACCGGCTCGGCGACCTCTCCAAAGGAGCGATCTACCATCATTTCAAATCCAAGGAAGCGATTCTGGACCGGCTGAACAGCGCCGATTGGGATTACAGCCAGGGACTCCGCGACCAAATCATGGCCCGAGAAGACCTCACCGGACTCGACAAGCTGCGGGCATTGTTCACCCTCGCCGTCAGCAACACGGAGCACAACAAGCTCAATCAAGCAGCGCTGCCGATGCTCAACGACCCGGTCTGCCTGGCCAACAACATGCATTTCTGGACCGCCGATCTGCCGGAGCATTGGCTGCCCATAATCGAGCAGGGCGTTGCGGATGGTTCGATTCCCACCGAATACCCGCGCGAAGCCGCCGAACTCATCGCCCTGCTCACCAATTACTGGCTACTGCCCATGTTCTATCCTGCATCGTCCGCCTCACTGCGGCATCGCGTCCAGTGCATCGCCGCGATGATGAGCGCCATAGGCGTGCCGGTGTTCGACGACAAGCTGATCGAACAAACCACTGATTTCTACGCATCGTTCGACATTGAATAATCATCTACCGTTGCGGCGGCGGCTTCGCTGCAGTGGCAACCGTCGCAACCGTTGCGGCAAACCGACTATCCCAATCCCACAGCCGTAACCGACCAATGCATCCGTCACACCAGCTGTATCCGCCACATATAGCCATCAGCCGACAATCACCGACTTCATCCCATCCCACCGATGAGGAATCATCTCGGGCACCGTAAGGAATCATTTATGGCATCGCAATCCTCGCAATCACCACAACCGAAGCGATCACCGCAACCGCAGCAACCACCGCTGCTCAGCCGTGACTTCATCCTGCTCGTCACCGGACAGGGCATCTCACTGTTCGGCAATCTCATGCTGCGCTTCGCCATGTCGATGTGGGTGTTGGACGAAACCGGCTCGGCCACGGTGTTCGGGTCGATCCTGGCGGTCTCCGTCGTGCCGATGATCGTTCTCTCGCCGTTCGGCGGCGTTCTGGCCGACCGCATGAACCGCCGTACCATCATGGTGGCGCTCGATGCGCTTTCCGGCGTATTGGTGCTGGCGAGCGCCTTAGTGTTCGCCGCCATCGGGTTCAACATCGCGGCCATCGCCGTGATGCAGGTGCTGCTCGCTGTGCTCGGCGCGTTCGAGACGCCCACCGTGCAGGCCGCGCTCCCCCAGATGTTCCGCCAGCACGGTCAGGCCACCATGCGCCAGGCGATGGCCGTGGTCAATCAGGTGCAGCAAATCGGTTCGCTGCTGCCGAGCTTCCTCGGAGGTGTGTTGTATGCGATGTTCGGCATCCGTTTGATGATGATCATCACCATCGTGAGCTTCGCCGCGGCCGCCGCGCTCGAATGCCTCATCCGTCTCGCCGCACCCGACCGCGGCGACGAGGCGCTGCCGACCCCTATAGAGGATTTCAAGGCCGGCATCCGCTTCCTGGTCAAGGACCGGCCGAACGTGTTCCAGCTGCTGCTGTTCGCCGCAGCGCTGAACTTCCTCGTCATCGGATACTCCGCGGTCGGCTTCCCCTACACGATCCGCACGGTGCTCGGTTTCGACGCGACCGTCTATGGCGTGGCCGACGGACTGGTGGGCGTCGCCGGCGTGGCCGGCGCGTTCACCGCCGGGTTGTTCGCCGCCAAGCTCACGATGCGGCATTTCCCGCTGGCGTTGTTCCTGTTTTCGCTGACCGTGGTGCCTCAGGCAGTGGTATTCATGATTCCGGCGAGCGCATGGGCCAGATTGCTCGTGCTGGTGATCTTCACCTGCTGCACGATGATCGCCTGCTGCTTCACCAATCTCATCGCGATTCCAACGATCCAGATGAGCACTCCGGAATCCATGACCGGCAAGGTGATGGCCATGACCGCCGCCATCTCGATGTGCGCCCAACCAATTGGCCAGATGGCGTACGGATGGGCCTACGACCACATCCCGGTGGCTGTCGTGCTTGCCGCCACCGCCATCGGCTCAGCCGTGCTTATCGTGCTGATGGTGCCGCTATCCAAGAAATTCGACGACTGACGCGGCCTGAGACTCGCTGCCTGAGACGCCCATCGACTATTTTGAATCAAACCCGAACTGCCTGCCGGCACCGTCAGTCGAAGTCGGCGCCGAGGGCTGCGAGCTTGCCGCGGAAGTCGGCGTAGCCGCGGTCGATCAGGCTGATGCCCTGCACGTTGGAGGGGCCCTTGGCCGCGAGGGCCGCGATCAGGTGGCTGAAGCCGCCGCGCAGATCGGGCACGTCGATGTCGCGGCCGGTCAGCGGGGTGGGTCCGAAGATCACGGCGGAATGCTTGTAGTTGCGCTGCTGGAAACGGCAGGGCAGGGAGCCCAAGCACTCGCGGTACAGCTGGATGGTCGCGCCCATCTGCACGAGCGGCTTGGTGAAACCGAACCGGTTCTCGTACACGGTCTCATGCACGATGCTCAGACCGTTCGCCTGGGTCAGCGCCACGACCAGCGGCTGCTGCCAGTCGGTCATGAAGCCCGGATGCACGTCGGTCTCGATGGCCACGGGCTTCAGATCGCCGCCCGGATGCCAGAAACGGATGCCCGTGTCGGTCACGTCGAACTCGCCGCCGACCTTGCGGAACACGTTGAGGAAGGTCATCATCTCCGGCTGCGTGGCGCCCTTGACGAAGATGTCGCCATGCGTGGCGAGCGCGGCCGCGGCCCAGGAGGCCGCCTCGATGCGGTCGGTGAGCGACGTGTGCGTGAAGCCCTTGAGCTCCTTGACACCCTCGATGCGGAACGTGCGGTCCACATCCACCGAGATCACCGCGCCCATCTTCTGCAGGACGGCCACCAGATCCATGATCTCCGGCTCGATGGCCGCGCCGGACAACTCGGTCTTGCCCTCGGCCAGCACGGCCGCCAGCAGCGTCTGCTCGGTGGCGCCCACGGACGGGTACGGCAGGTGGATCTTCGCGCCATGCAGGCCGTCCGGCGCGGTGATGTGGATGCCGTCCTCATGCTCCTTGTCCACCGTGGCGCCGAGCTTGCGCAGGGTCTCCAGATGGAAGTCGATCGGACGGCCCCCGATCGCGCAGCCGCCGAGCGCCGGGATAAACGCCTCGCCCAGACGGTGCACCAACGGCCCGGAGAACAGGATCGGGATACGCGAGGAGCCGGAAAGCGTGTCCACGTCCGCCACATCCGCCAGCTGCACATGCGAGGCGTCGATGGTCACCACACCGTTCGCGCCGTCCACATCCACGCTCACGCCATGCAGGCGCAGCAGATCCGAGACCACGTGCACGTCACGGATCTCGGGCACGTTCCTGAGCACCGACCTGCCCGGAGCGAGCAGCGCGGCCACCATGGCCTTGCTCACGAAGTTCTTCGCGCCACGGACCTTGATGGTACCGTTCAGCGGCTTGCCGCCCTCAACATGCAGCACATCATTCGTATTCTCAGCCACGCCATTCTCCTATATATACGGTCTGCGGTTCAAACGCTATCGTCCAGTTTGCCATAACCCATGTGCGCACTCGGTGAAATGCGCTTGGAGCCGAACGCCGCCGCGCCGCGGATTCCGTGCGCCATTCCCGCGCCCCGCGGGACCTTGCCGATCGGCACCCACCCGGCACCTACACCTGGCAACCCGCCTGACGCCAACACACCATCATGTTCCGATAATGTTACCTGGCTCACATTTTCTATCGCACATTCTCCATCCCCTTACGATACGATTCAGTGCAGGGCAATAGACGCCTAGGCCACTAGCAAAGGAGCATTATGACCACCGTCGCCGTCATCGGCTGCACACACGCCGGCACATTCGCCGCCACCTCGATCCTCGCCGAGCACCCGGATTGGACCGTCCACGTATTCGAGCGCAACGGCACCCTGTCCTTCCTGTCCTGCGGCATCGCACTATGGGTCGGCGACCACGTATCCGATCCGAAGAAGATGTTCTATTCCTCCCCCGAGGCACTTGCTCAGGCGGGCGCGACCATGCACATGCGCACCGATGTGACCAGTGTAGACCCGGTGGGCAAGACGCTCACCTACCGCTCGCTCGAAAGCGGCGATTCGGCGTCCGAGGAGACGCTCGCCTTCGACAAACTGGTCGTGACCACCGGCTCACGCCCGGTGATTCCGCCGATTCCGGGCATCGACAGCCCGCATGTGCTGCTGTGCAAGAACTGGGACCATGCTATCGCCATCAAGGAGAAGGCGAAGTCCGCCAAGTCGGCGGTGGTGATCGGCTCCGGGTACATCGGCGCGGAAATCGCCGAGCAGTTCAGCCTGACCGGCGTCACGACCACGCTGGTGGACGGCCTTGACCGCCCGCTGGCCAACAACTTCGACAAGACCATCACCGATCAGGTGGCCGCCGCGTTCGAGGAGCACGGCGTGACACTGGCGCTCGGCCAGAAGGTGGTGGAGTTCCGCGACAATGACGACGATACAGTCACCGTGGTCACCGAAAAGGGCGAATACACGGCCGAAATGGCGATCCTCGCCGTCGGCTTCCTGCCGAACACCGACCTGCTCAAGGGCAAGGTGGACATGCTGCCCAACGGCGCAATCATCGTGGACGACTACATGCAGGCCTCCGTGCCGGACGTGTACGCCGCCGGCGACTCGGCCACCGTGTTCTACAACCCGACCGGCAAGCACGACTACATTCCGCTGGCCACCAACGCCGTGCGCCAGGGCCTGCTGGTGGGACGCAATATCGAGAAGCCGACCGTGAAATACATGGGCACACAGGCCACCTCGGCCGTGCAGCTGTATGACCTCTCTCTGGCCGCTTCCGGCCTGACGCAGGCTGGCGCCGAGCGGCGCGGGCTCACCGTGCGCGAGACCTCGCTGGTCGACGACTACCGTCCGGACTTCATGCTCACCACCACGCCGGTCACCTCGATCCTGACCTGGGACCCCGAGACCCGCAAGGTCAAGGGCGGCCAGTTCTGCTCCAAGGCCGACATCTCCGGCGCCGCGAATGTGATCTCGATGGCCATCCAGGCCGGATTCACCATCGACCAGCTGGCCAACGTGGACTTCCTGTTCCAACCGAACTTCGACAAGCCCGTCTACTACGTGGGCGCGGTCGCCATGAAGGCCACCGCCGAGGCCTGAGCTGAGAGTCCGGACGCCCTGAGGTTGCTCTGGGACTGCGCTGGGACACCCCGTAATCCGAATCCGTAATCTCTCCGAATCGGCCCTTCGTCACTGCATAACTGCGTTACGAGGGGCCGATTCCCGATATCCCGCAGCGATCACCGAGCTTCTTTGATCTTGCGGGCCAGCTCGGCATCCCACATGGCTCCGGTGGCGGACATGACGGAATCTGCGCCGGCGGCCTTGTACGCCGCATAATCGGCCGGAGACACCACACCACCGACGCCGTTGATCGCAAAATCAAGCCCCAGACGCTCGCGGATGGCGGCCAGGCGCCGCACCATGTCGAGCCCCGCACCACGAATGGCGTTGCCGCACACACCGGAACGGTCACGGCCTGCACCGGGCAGCGCCTGATTGCCATGCACGTCCACCAGACGGGCGGAAATCGTATTGATGGTGCTGAACCCCTGCACGGTGCCGCGCGCGGCCGAGGAGCGCACCATGAGTTCGAGGTCGTCGTCGCTGGGGATGTACGCCAGCTTGATCATCAGCGGCGTATCGCCGATCTCGTTCTTCACGGCTTCGGTGATACGTCCCACCAGCAGCGGGTCATGGCACAGCAGCCTGTTGTGCCCCTCGTTCGGACAGCTGGTGTTCATCACCATGAGCTTCGCGCCGGTCTCCTTGACCAAACGGGCCGTGGTGGCATGGTCGGCGATGTATTCCGCCTCGCTCATGCCCTCGACGCGCGATCCCTGGAAGCTTGGCACCAAGACCTGTCCCGGACCGGCTGCGGCAATGGCGGCACGCATGTCCGGCTGCCAATACTCCGGATCCTTGGACGGCACGCCAAAGCTGTTGGAGATGGAGATCGGCAGCTCATAATTGGTGTCCGCCAACACACCTTCGTCCAGCTCGGCGCTGCCGGGCGTCAGCGAGCCGTCCGCGGACTTGGGGTGCACGGCCAGCACGTTCGGGAATGGGTTGCAGCCCCATGCGCGCGAACGCACGGTCTTGTAGGTGGCCAGATCGAAGCCCATGCGGAAGGCGGCAGTGGTGAAGCGGCTGTTGAGCAGCGGTCCCGCGGGAATGCCGAACGCCAGGTTCACCGGCTGCCCTAGGAAGGTTTCGCCCTGCTGCTTCCCAGCAATCGGTTCGTCATCGGCATCGGCCTTCAGCGCCTGCGCGAACGCGCCGAACGGGCCATACTCGTAGTTGTCTTCGTACGTGCGATTCACGTCATAAAACGGCTCGAAATCACTCATATTCCAACGATAAGCCATGCCGCGAACGTCACATCACGCCGGCGAGTGACAGCGCTGCCTGCGCCACATTCGCCACGATGAACACAATGAACACCGGCGACGTCCATCCGGCATACGTGTCCGGAATACTGCGGTTCTGCAGCCGGTACTGTTTCAGTCCACGACCGTATGCCACGAGCGCCACCACCGCGCCAATCGCACCGACCGCCGTCAACACGATCACATACACGCCGTATTGGCTATCATTGAGCTGCCCGGCGAACCAAGTGTCGATCAATCCGGAGAGCACCGCGTTGTTGAAAATGTGCAGCGCGATCGACCAGACCAGCGAGTATTCCATCGCCACAAAGCCCAGAATCAAGCCGAACAGGAACGCGAACGCCCCTTGTACGAAGTCTCCGTGGAACAGGCCGAACGCCAGCGCAGAGGTCACGATGGCGAAGTTCCTGCCCAGCGGCTTCAGCTCCTTCATCAGCACGCCGCGGAACATCACCTCTTCGCAGATCGGCCCGAACAGGCCGATATAGAGCCACATGGTCACGGTGTTCGCGGACTGGTCGAGGCTTTCCGACGTCGGCGAGGAGATCGCCGCGCCGAACGACGAGAGCACCAGCTGCACCAGACTGACCGCGCTTTGCGTGCCCATGCCGAGCAGCACGAAGATCAGGAACCATTGTGGACGCATGCGTCCACCGCCATACTGGCTAACACGACCGATCTGGTTCGGCTCGCCATAAGTGTCCCTATGCGAACCGCCGAGCCAGAATTCCCGGGTGACGATGTCACGGTGACGCATGATGAGCAGGAATCCCATGGCGAAGACCAGCGAAGCGAGGCTTATGATGCCGTCGCCTTTGGTGGAGTCGCCTTCCACCAGGCTGGGTGCGATTACTCCAAGCGCAATCATCGCGATGATGCTGCCTACGTACATCATGGCTTCATAGATGAATGTGAGGCCCATCGCACGATTGACCACGCGCCTGCGCCATGTACGCCACGCCTGGCGCGGGTCGATGGCAATGACCGGCGGCTGCTGGGGCTGCGGGGGCTGGTATTGCGTGCGGTACGGCGGCTGCAGTTGGGGCTGCGGCTGCACGGGGTACGCCGGCTGAGGCTGCGCTGCGGAATACGGCTGATACTGTGCGGTTTGCGGCATGTGCCGCTGCGGCTGGGCAGGATACTGTTGCGGTTGTACGGGGTACGGTTGCGGCTGCGGCTGCGCAACATATGCCGGCTGTTGCGTTTGGTACTGTGCAGAGTCATACGACTGTGACTGCGGTGCAGGTTGAGGCTGCGGCGATAGTTGCGGCTGCGGCACTGCATATGGCTGCGGCTGTGGAGGATACTGCAATGGGTACTGTTGCGGCATCTGCTGAGCCGGCTGACCATACTGCTGAGGCTGCGGTTGCACAGGGTACGACTGTGAAGAATGCGGCATTGGTTGCTGCGACTGCAGCTGCGGCTGCGCGGGGTACGCGGGGTACGGTTGCGGCGTCACCGGTTGCGATACCGGCCGGTACGCCGGCGTAGGCGTCTGGACTTGCGGTTGCACAGCACTAATCTGCGGTTGCGTATGCTGAGTCTGCGTATCCTGCTGAGGAGCCTCGTTCTGCCTGGGTTGCACAGGTTGCGTCGACGGTGACGGCTCCTGCAACGGATTCGGTTCGTTCATAGTCATACCGTTCAACCTAACCGCTGTTGCTGAATGATTTGTGACGATGTCCACAATTACCAATGAATGCGCTGGCGGGACTCTGCGGAGAACGAGCCATATCCGATACAGTGGATGACGACAGGGAGCACTAGTGCGCCCGCCGACGTAGGGGGACATGATGGACAATCATCAACAGGATCGCACCGCGCAAACCGACACGACGCCATCGGATGCAACACCAACCGATACAATTCAAGCCGACGCGACGCAATCCGATATAGCCGAACCCGCCATGGCGCATATCGAGCCGGCACCGATGGACGTCACCCCGGCCATCTCCTGTCCCGAGGGCTGGCGACCATTGCCTCCGCGAGTGCGTACCGTGTGGCTCATCACCGAGGCGTTCCAGTGCGCGATCTGGCTGGCGGTATGCGGCGTGATTGCGGCCATCTGCCTCGCGAACGGCTGGTGGGGATTCTGGCAACGGCTCATTATCGGGGTAGCCGTCGTCTATGCGGTGCTGGAACTCGTCTCGCAGCCGTTGCAGACCAAATATATGTACGCCTTCACGCGCTTCCGTATCGGCGAGCGCGATCTGGCCACCCGCAAAGGCTGGCTGTTCCGCACCTCCACCACCACGCCATACACCCGCGTGCAGCACGTGGACACCAAACAGACCCGGTCCAACGTCATTTCGGACTCACCACAGTGGTGGTGCACACCGCCGCCGACGAGCACGAAATAGCCGCACTGGATACCGCCGAGGCCGAGCGCATCGTGGCGCTCATCACCGAACGTGTGGCCGCAGCAAAGGACGACCTGTGATGAGTGATACCAGCAACGTCCGCGTCTCCCCGACAACCGATGACTCTCTGATGGCTGATGTCCCTCCAACTGCCGATGGTTCCGATAGCACCGCGAGCGACGCCACCGCCACGTCCTCCGGCACCGCCACGCCCTCTGACACCAATCCAACGTCTGATTCCCGTCCCGGTCCCAGCGCCAATCCCGATTCAGGCACCGGCCCCGATAACCAACCCAGCTCCAATGCGGCATGGCGCATGCTGCATCCCGCCGCGCTGATCGTGGGACTGGCGGAAACCATCAAAGGCGTGGTGGGCCTGTTCCTCGGCCTGCTCATCATCATGAGGGAGCATCTGTCACCGCTGGTCATTGTGCTGATTATCATCGGCGTGACCTTGGTGGCGCTGTCCCAGCCCGCCGTCGCCTGGTTCACGACCAGATACCGGCTCGGGAACGATGCGCTGTCGTTCAAATCCGGCCTGTTCTTCCGCAAGAACCGCACCATCAGCTATGGTTCGATTCACGCCATCAACAGTGCGGCACCCGTGTACCTGCAACCGTTCGGCGTCGTGAGCCTTACCGTTTCAGCGGCCGGTGCCATGGATACGGACATTCGTTTGGACGCGGTGCCCGCAGCGCTGCAACTCGAACTGGAGCGGTTGCGGGCGGCCGCGCGAGAATCAAGCCCAGCGGCCCTGTCGGAAGCCTCGCCAGCGACTTCCGCCGCCTCGCCGGAGGCAATCTCGGATTCCGGCTTAGTCACCGAACGCTACTCCACCGCCGCATCCGAGCCCACGCCAGCAATCACCATGCACGGGGACACCGCCGCCCCGGCATCATCGTGCAGAGCTTCTGTTCAGACAGCGTCCGCTCAATCTCCCGTGTTCCGCGCCTCGGTGAGGGACATCGTGCTCTATTCCGTTACCGACATCGGATTCATCGCCGCCGCATTCGTGGTGTACGGGTTCGTGCAGAACGTGCAGGATGTATTGCCCCGTAAGCTCATGCACGATGCCATGGATTCGTTCGATGCCGTGCTTGCCAGCGGGGTGACGGCGATCCTGCTATTGATCCTCGCCTGCGTGATACTGCTCATGCTGGTGAGCATCATCACGTCGCTGCTGCGATTCTATGGGTTCGAGGTCTGGCGTCGCGGCGACGATCTGGTGGTGGTGCGCGGCCTGTTCACACGTCATACCACGACGATTCCGGTCAGCCGAATCCAGACGGTGGCGGTACGTCAGTCGCTGTTGCGCCGTCCGTTCCACCTGTGTTCGGTCGGGCTCGGGCTGAGCTCCTCGGTGAACTCGGCCAACGAGGAAAGCGGCATTTCGGCGGCTCGTATCCTGCCAGTGATCAGCACCCGCCGCGTCTATCAAGTATTGCAAGCGATGCTGCCGGAATGGGATGTACCACAGCTGCCGAGCGAGGCGCGCAGCATCCATAACCCAGGCAGCGCCCCGCTGCGGTATACCGGGCGCGATTTGCTCCGGTACTATCTCACCATGCCGATTGCCGCCACTGTAGGCGCGACGGCACTGGTGTGGCTGGGTTCCGAAGCCGGGCCGTTCGTCGGCCTCGAACTCGGCGATAACCCGGGCCCAGGGCCTGAACTTGGCTGGCCTTGGTGGATTGCAATTGTGCCAGCAGCTGCAGGATTGTATTGGATTGCGACGCGATGGCTCAAGTCGCGCGAGGAAGGATACGCCATACTAACAGGCATGCCGATGAACCATAGAATCATGGTGACCGGCAGTATCAGATCGACTACGTATCTTATGGTGACGCGTCGTGCGCGTGTCCAATCGATCACACGATCCACCGCACTATGGCGCGAACCGCGCGGCATCGAACGCGTGCAGATGTCACTGTTCGTCATGAACGGCATCAATACACTGCAGTTCATGTTCATGCATCGACCGGACGCCGACGTTCTTGCCGGATGGCTTGAAGACCGGCGATGACAGTCAAGCCACCGGCTATGGCATTGATTATCGTTTCTATCGTTTGCGCTGCCTAGGCCGCTGACGCTTCGACAACATGAAGAACAGTGCCGCCAACGCCAACAGAACGATAACCACCACCACAACGCTTGCGATATTCGTTCCTGTGGCCGCCAGCACTTGTTGTACAGGGGCCTGCGCGACCGCACCATCCGCCGCGTAGGCCGGCATCGCGCCAAACAGCGCAACGACGCTCGCCAATACGGACAGCACCGCGCTCAGCATTTTGGTCAACCCACGTATCGGCTTCCTCACCTCATACCCCCATGTTCCATGTGTCGCACCAAGCATCATCGCCCGTCACGCACAATTGCGTATAACAGATATCCAGTATAGGGGGGGGGAGGGGAAAAACACAATAAAGCCCCCATGCGTGTTATTGCAAGGGGGCATTGCGCAGAGGCTACGTAGGCGGAGAGGCTTAAGAAGCAGACTGATCGAGGCAAAAACGCCTCGATCAGCCAACGGAAAAGATGCTTGCAGACAACGTGCATTCAACACGATATGCGCAGGCTCCCCTTGTCAGGGGAGCTGGCCTGCAAAGCAGGCCTGAGGGGTAGTCTTCATCAACAAACTAGAACATCTGCTCGCAGACTACCCCTCAGTCGGTTTCACCGACAGCTCCCCTGACAAGGGGAGCCCAAAGAAATCGCGGCTAAATGATGCCGCGATCAGCCAACGGGCCTGGTCCGGCAATTAATGACTCGCCTACGGCGAGACTCAGTATTGGCCGAGCTGCTGCCACAGCTCGGCGCAGGCCCTGCTGAGAGCCCACCGGACTCTCAGCAGGCTGATCGCCAACAGCAATAACAGACTCGCTTACGCGAGACGCAAGCCTACCTTCGTTCGACTATCGTCTCGCTCAGGCCTCGCCTACGGACAGTCCACCGGACTGTCCGCTTAACGGCTCGGCTCAGATAATGCCTCGATCAGCCAACGGGCCTGCCCAATTATCCTCTTCGGGCTCGCGGGCGGATTGAATCTGCTCTTCGGGCCAGTGCTTGGCGGGGATGGTCTTGGGCTTGAAGGGGAACTTTTCGGCGCGCATCTTCTCATAGGCGGCGATGTCGTCCTCGTGCTGCAGCGTCAGATCGATGTCGTCGTAGCCGTTCATCAGACGCCAGCGGGTGTAGTCGTTCACCTCAAACGGGAGGGTCACGTCGCCGCAGGTCACGGTACGGGTCTCCAGCGAAACGGTCATTTCACGGCCGGGCTCCTCCTCGAGGAGCTTCCACAGCAGCTCGACGGATTCCTGCGGCATGATTGCTGCCAGCACGCCGTTTTTGGCGGTGTTGCCATAGAAAATATCGGCGAAGCTCGGCGCAATCACCACGCGGAACCCATAATCATGCAGCGCCCACACCGCGTGCTCACGGGAGGAGCCGATGCCGAATTCAGGACCGGCCACCAGAATCTGCCCTTTGCCGGCGTACTCCGGCTTATTGAGCACGAAGTTCGGATCGCGACGCCATGCGTAGAACAGCGCATCCTCGAAACCGGACTTGGTCACGCGCTTGAGGAACACGGCCGGAATGATCTGGTCGGTGTCCACATTGGAGCGGCGCAGCGGCACGCCTACGCCGGTCAACGTAGTGAGTTTTTCCATAATTGTCCTTTCGGGGTCTCTCCCCCACCCGGCGTTGCCGGGAGCCCCCTTCGCAGAGGGAGCCAATACGTAATAGTTGATGAATCAGAGATCGGCGGGAGAGGAGATCGTACCGCGGATGGCAGTGGCTGCGGCCACGGCCGGAGAGGCCAGATGCGTGCGCGAACCCTTGCCCTGACGACCTTCGAAGTTGCGGTTCGACGTCGAAATCGAGCGTTCGTCCGGCACCAGCTTGTCCGGGTTCATACCGAGGCACATCGAGCATCCGGCGTTGCGCCATTCGGCGCCGAAGTCCTTGAACACCTTGTCAAGACCTTCCTTCTCCGCCTCAAGGCGGACGCGGGAGGACGCCGGCACCACGAGCACGCGGTGGATGTTCTTCGCCTTGTGATGGCCCTTCATGATCGCGGCGGCCTGACGCAGGTCGTCGATGCGGCCGTTCGTGCACGAACCGATGAACACAGTGTCCACGGCGATGTCCTTGATTGGCATGCCGGGCTTGAGTCCCATGTATTTGATCGCGCGCTCGGCGGCGGAACGCTCGGTGGCATCCGCGATTGTGGCGGGGTCCGGCACGTCGGCGGTGATCGGCAGACCCTGACCGGGGTTGGTACCCCACGTCACATAGGGGCCGAGCTTGGTGGCGTCGATATCCACCACCTTGTCGAACACGGCGTCGTCATCGGTCTTGAGCGTCTTCCAATACGCCACGGCCTTGTCCCACATCTCGCCTTCGGGCGCGTGCGGACGGCCCTTCAGGTATTCGAACGTGGTCTCGTCGGGGGCGATCATGCCGGCGCGGGCACCAGCCTCGATGGACATGTTGCACACGGTCATGCGCTCATCCATCGTGAGGTCGCGAATCGCCTCACCACGGTATTCGATCACGTAGCCCTGGCCGCCGCCGGTGCCGATCTTGGCGATGATGGCCAGGATGATGTCCTTGGCGGTGGCGTCGGCCGGCAGCTTGCCGTTGACGTTGATGGCCATGGTCTTGAACGGCTTCAGGCTCAAGGTCTGCGTGGCCATCACATGTTCCACCTCGGACGTGCCGATGCCGAACGCCAATGCACCGAATGCGCCATGGGTGGAGGTGTGCGAGTCACCGCACACGATGGTCATGCCCGGCTGGGTCAAGCCCAGGATCGGCGCGAACGCGTGCACGATGCCCTGATCGGCGTCGCCCAGCGGATGCAGTCGCACGCCGAATTCCTTGCAGTTCTTCTCCAACGTGCTCAGCTGCAGGGCGCTCGTCTTGTCCGGATTCGGGCGATCAATGTCAACGGTTGGGGTGTTGTGATCCTCGGTGGCGATGAGCTGATCGACGTGACGCGGCTTACGGCCGGCCAGACGCAAGCCTTCAAACGCCTGCGGGCTGGTGACTTCGTGCATGAGCATCAAATCGATGTACAGCAGATCGGGAGCGCCGTCGCCGCCCTTGCGCACCAGATGATCGGCCCAGACCTTCTCGGCCAGTGTCGTTCCCATAGTGTTCCTCCAAAAAATTCCGCGCGAGGTATTGTATTCGCGCCTTGTTCGTGGTATAAGCCTATGTGGTCAGGTGAGGCGCGGCTTCACTCAGGCCGGATACTGAGATAGCGACGCCTCGCAGATGGCGCTCCGGCAGTCAGACGGTGATTGCACCATCATGTTGCGGCAATACCGGGGCAATACCGCGGCAATCTCGCGGCGCGCGAGCCATCGACACGGTGCCAGCCAGCATCTATGCGGCGGCATGTCCAAGGCCATTCTGAGTTGCGTCGGAGACGGCTCGGGCGATGACTTGATTGTGAGCGCGCACAACGATTCCCCATCCACGGATGCCCGCTTCACCGGTGATCACCTCGTGAGACACTTCCTTGATTTGCCATTTCACAATGTGAGATGGCATAATCGCGTATATTATGACTGATTCCCAAGAAGAACCATTAGCAACCGACCCTGCCGTGACCGAAACACTTGACAGCGCTCCGGCAGTCGCCACCCCATCCGCATCGGATGACGGAGAAATCCACTCCGGCGTCGGGGTACTTGACAAAACCGTGAAGATTCTCGACGCGCTCGAATCCGGACCGTCCACGCTCGGCCAGCTCGTGGCCGCCACTGGATTGGCCCGCCCGACCGCGCATCGTCTGGCTATCGCGCTCGAACGCCATCGTTTCGTACTGCGTGACCAGCATGGACGTTTCGTACTGGGTTCCCGTTTTGCCGAGCTCGCCGCAGCGGCAGGCGAGGATCGTCTGCTCACCGCGGCAGGCCCGATTCTGCAGACGCTGCTCGACCGCACCGGTGAATCCGCTCAGATCTATCGTCGTCAGGGCGATCAGCGCGTCTGCATCGCCGCAGTGGAACGCATGTCCGGTCTGCGCGACTCCATCCCGGTGGGCGCCATGCTTTCGATGGAGGCCGGCTCCGCAGCCCAGATCCTGCTCGCGTGGGAGGATTCCGAACGCCTCCACCAAGGCCTGCGCCATGCCAAGTTCACCGCCACGAAGCTCGCCGCCGTGCGCAAGCGCGGATGGTCCGAATCGGTGAACGAACGAGAGGAGGGCGTGTGCTCAATCTCCGCCCCGATCCGCAACGCCTCCGGCCAGGTCATCGCCGCGATTTCCATCTCCGGGCCTACTGGCCGTATGGGTGCCGCGCCGGGTCGCCGTTACGCCCCGCTGGTGATGGCCGCCGGCAAGTACCTCACCGAAGCGCTGGTCAAAGCAGTCCGATAGACCACTAGTTGAACAAACCAATCAGGCGGATCCAGAGCGACGGCTTGCGTAGCAGATCGTCGCCTTCGCCCTCACCTGGAGCCGATTGGTTCAGCGCATAGGTGTACGCCCGCTTGGAGCTGGGCTTGCCCACCAGCTCCTCGAATTCCAGCAACTGCGTACGCGGCTCATAGGGGTGACGCACATCGAATTCAATCAGTCTCGTGGCGCGCTTGCCGGGCGCGGGACCGTAGGTGTTGAATCCGCAGGTGGGCGTGGCGATCAGCATCAGTCCCTGATAGTCGCCCACGAACCCATTGCGATGGTCATGGCCCGCGGCCACCGCGAAGTAGCCATCGTTCTGCCGCAGAACCGCGAACTCCTCCGACCGGTCCGGGCAGGAGATGCCCTCCCCCAGATATCCGCCGGGCTGAGTGCACTGCTCGTCGAGGATGTAATAGGTATCAGCATGATCGCGATACCCCTGCATGGCGTATGCCGTGTTCGACGGCACCGGCTTGAGCACGTGGTAGTACTCCGGCAGCGGCATGTGCTGGAACACCATCGACCGCACCGGCGCATTCGCGGACGCGCCCGGCGCCGATGATGGCGACCCGGCAGCCGCCTCGCCGCCGCCATCACTCAACAATGATGGCACCCGCCGCAGAAAGTCCAACGCCCGGGCGGACGGTGCGCCAAAGCCACCGCCACGGGCATAATCACCGGAATTCACAATCACCAAACCCAGCACATTGCGGGTATCGGACACATCTCGCACCGGCAGCGCCAAGGTACCGGGTTCACATGTATATATGGTCTGGTCAGGCAGCAATGTATCGGCCGCGTTCACGCAGCCGGGGAATTCGCGGTAGATCGCCTCCAATTCCTCATTGTCGAGGCCGCATTGGAAATCATGGTTGCCGTAGGTCACCACCCACGGCACCTTGCGCTCCTCGAGCGGCGCGACGAACTGTGCAATCGCGCCGCGCACCAGCTTGCGCGTCTTGTCCATCGCACTACGGCTGATGGGCTCCTTACTCCAGCGCCGCTTCTTGAACGACCCCGCGAAGTCCGGGCCGAATCCGGCGATCTGGTTGCCCGAGAACACCACCAGGTCAGGTCGCGTGGCGTCGACGCTCGCCGCCAGCAACGATACCGTGTCTTTGGCGATTTTCGCCCCATCCTGGATATCCGCCACCTGCAGAACGCGGAATTTGCCGGATGTATGGAACTGCAGTCTGCCCAGACGCGCGGAAATGGAAACCGGACGGCCATCATCGGCATCGGCCGGTTTGATACGAGGTTTGAAACCTTCAGGCGTTCGCTGTGTTTCCGTCATGCCTCCACTGTACACATGCACGCCCAATACCGGGCCCGTGGTTTCTCGGGTCCCAAGATTATCCATTGCGCGAGAATTCCCATCATTGACGGTCACCCAGCGCGATACCGCCAACACACCGAGGAAGGGCCCCATCCCCCGTACAAGGCAGGCAAAGAAAAAGGCCCGCCGGAGCGGGCCTTTTCTACAAGTTCCACAGCGTAGAGCAGAATCTCTGCACAACATCATCGTTGCAACGGTAAGTCTTTCCAATGCCCGTCCAACGTAACAGTCCTCGTGACCATACACTATTTGTGGGCTCTGCTCTGTTCTGTTTTCCTTGTACCTCATAATGTATTCGCGCATCACCGATGCCGCAAGCCGCGCATCGCGGATGTTCGATTTTTATCACAACTGTTCATTCGCACAGGCTCAACGCCGGCAAACGAATGGTTGAGTGCGGTTCGAACCCGTACAATGTTCGCTTTCGTTCCTTCCAGAGCCGCCGTCGGCGTGTCGCCCAACCACCGGCAAGACATATCGCCCGACCGCCGTCTTCCAACCATCCAATCACCCATAAACCGCCAACCAACCGTCCATAAACCTTCCAACCAACCGTTCGCAAACCGTCCACGAACTGCAAACTGACCACTAATGAACCTTAACCAACTGCCGGCAATCGACCGACCACAAACAGCCGCCCAGCACCCATCCGGCGCCCGCGTCTGCGACACCAATATGAACGGAGTCTGAACTCTCGCGAGTAACCCCCGTATACGGCCACGCCAAAGCCTACGATATAAGCTATGGCACAAATATTTGACGCACCCTCAAAGGCAATTCTGCGAAGCCAAATCGCAGAGCACATTGCCGAGACTGACAAGAATGACCGCCGCGTCGATAAGGAAGGCGAAGCCCCGCTGCCCGAGGATCGCTTCTTCGACCGCGAACTGAGCTGGCTCAAGTTCAACCAGCGCGTGCTCGAGCTAGCAGAAGATGAAGATGTGCCGCTGCTCGAACGCGCCAACTTTTCCGCCATCTTCGCCTCGAACCTTGACGAGTTCTTCATGGTTCGCGTGGCCGGCCTGAAGCGCCGCATCGACTCCGGCATCGCAGTGCCGTCCGCAGCCGGCCTGAGCCCGCGCCAGCTGCTGCGCGCCATCAGCGAAACCGCGCATCGTCTCCAGAACGAGCATGCGCACTACACCATCGACACGATCCTGCCCGAGCTGGAGAAAGAGCACATCGTCCTGCTGAGCTGGGACAAGCTCACCCCCTCCGAGCAGGAGCGCCTTTCCCGCTACTACCGTCAGCAGGTCTTCCCCGTGCTGACCCCGCTCGCGGTGGACCCTGCCCACCCGTTCCCCTACATCTCCGGCGGCTCCATCAACCTTGCTGTAATCGTGGAGAACCCGTCATCCGGCAAGTCCCACTTCGCCCGCGTCAAGATCCCGGGCAACCTGCCGCGCCTCGTGCCGGTCGACGACATGACCGACGAGGAGTCCAAGGACGAGCGCTACGGCTTCATCACCATGGAGAAGCTCATCGCCGCCCACCTCGAATCCCTGTTTCCGGGCATGATCATCAAGGAGGCCCGCTCCTTCCGCGTGACCCGCAACGAGGACATCGACGTGGAAGAGGATGACGCCGAGAACCTGCTCAACGCCATGGAGAAGGAACTGCTGCGCCGTCGCTTCGGACCGCCGATCCGCCTCGAGATCACCGACGACACCAGCCCGTTCCTCTCCCAGCTGCTCGCCGACCAGCTCGGCGTGAGCCAGGACGAGGTGTACCGTCTGCCCAGCCCTCTGGATCTGACCGTGCTCTTCGAGCTCGGTGGCGTCGATCGCCCCGACCTGAAGAACCGCCCGTTCGTGCCGACCACGAACCGCCAGATCGCAGAAGTCGAGTCGTCCCGCGCACAGGACATCTTCGCCGCCATCCGCGAGCGTGACATCCTGCTGCATCACCCCTACGACTCCTTCTCCACCTCTGTGCAGGCCTTTCTGGCACAGGCTGCTGCAGATCCTAAGGTCCTGGCTATCAAGCAGACGCTCTACCGGACCAGCTCCAACTCACCGATCATCGACGCACTGATCGACGCCGCACACGCCGGCAAGCAGGTGCTGGCCCTGGTCGAGATCAAGGCTCGCTTCGACGAGGATGCCAACATCGCGTGGGCCCGCAAGCTCGAACGCGCCGGCGTGCACGTGGTGTATGGCATCGTGGGCCTCAAGACCCACTGCAAGCTCATCGAAGTGGTGCGTCAGGAGGCCGACGGCCTGCGTCGCTACTGCCACGTGGGCACCGGTAACTACAACCCGAAGACCGCACGTATCTACACCGATTTCGGTCTGCTGACCTGCGATCCGGTGGTCGGCCAGGACCTAACCCGCCTGTTCAACCAGCTGTCCGGCTACGCGCCGAAGTCCAGCTTCCACCGTCTGCTGGTCGCCCCGCGCACCATCCGCACCGGTCTCATCCAGCGCATCCGCCGCGAGGAGGATGCCGCCCGCGCCGGCAAGGAAGCCTGGATCAAGATCAAGGTCAACTCCATCGTGGACGAGAAGACCATCGATGCCCTGTACCGCGCCTCTCAGGCCGGCGTGAAGATCGACATCGTCGAGCGCGGCATCTGCGCCCTGAAGCCCGGCGTTCCCGGCCTGTCCGAGAACATCCGCGTGCGTTCGATCCTCGGCCGCTTCCTTGAGCACTCCCGCATCTACGCCTTCTGCAACGCTGACGGCCCGCAGATCGGCGAAGGCCCGGCTTCCGGCCCCGAGGTGTACATCGGCTCCGCCGATCTGATGCATCGCAACCTCGACCGTCGCGTGGAGGCTCTGGTGCGCATCACCGCCCCGGAGCAGATCGACGAGCTCATCAAGTACGTGGATCTGCAGATGGCCGATTCCACGGTCAGCTGGCACATGCAGCCGGATGGCACCTATGTGCTGCACACCAAGGACGACGAAGGCCGTCCGCTGGTGGACAGCCAGGAGTACCTGATCCGCAAGCATTCCCGCAGCCGCGGCGCGCACAGCTGATTGCGAACAATCGTGCACGCTGATACGGATGCAGACAGCGCGCTTGTGAACGCTCACGCAAAACACTGGTACAGTGGATTGCGACACAGGTGATATGACGATGCCCGGTTCCCATACGATGTGGGAACCGGGCATCGTCGTATCGCCAGCACAAACTACGTAGCGGCAGCTGTTTTTGCCCTACAATGACCAGTGATGGGTAGCAACAGCATGAGGCATGTCGTAGAAGCCGCCGGTGGCATCATCTACCGGTGGAAGACCGCCGAGAATTCCGATACAGCAACGCACAATACTCCAGAACACACACAGGGGCGACCGGAGCCGAGGACGACCCACGACACCCGCGAAGCCATAGACCCGCAAATCCTTTCGGATGCTTCGCACAACGTACTTGGCCATATCGAACTGTGCGTCGTGCACCGGCCGAAGTATGACGACTGGAGCTGGCCCAAGGGCAAGCTCGATCCGAACGAATCCCACCGCCACGCCGCCGTGCGCGAGATGGGCGAGGAAACCGGCCTGCCAGTGGCGCTTGGCCCGTATCTGGGCGATATCACCTATCCACAGTCCGAAGAGGGATGCGTCCAGCGGCATACCAGGAATCTGTCCGGTACCGGCAAACATGTGATGTTCTGGATGGCCAAGGTCATCAGCCCGGTGGATAATCTGCGACGCACGCACGCCTTCGGGCCGGTCCACCGTGCCGATGAGGGCGAAATCGACCAGATGCTCTGGCTGACGCCGGTCGAAGCGCGCAAACGTCTGACGCATTCGACGGATAAGGACATTCTGGCCTTGTTCGTCGACCGCGTGCAGGAGGGCGCACTCGACTCCCAGCCGGTGATCATCGTGCGACATGGCAAGGCAGAGACCCGCAAACTATGGAAAGGCACGGACGCCAATCGCCCGATCACACCGCGTGGCGCGGCGGCCGCCTTCGCGCTCAACGCCGAGCTCGCCTGCTTCAATCCGATTCGCATCGCCACTTCGCCTTGGCTGCGCTGCCAGCAGACATTGGAGCATTTCGCGTGGGAAACCAAGAGCGACATGGTCAAACTGGACGAGATGACGGAAGACGCATTCGCCATCAATCCCGATGCCGCGTGGGAGTCCATGCTCAGTGAGATCGATTTCGCGCTTGAGCGTAAGCAAGGCACGGCGATTTGCATGCATCGCCCGGTCATCGGCGGTATGTTCCAGCATCTGCGCGAACTGTGCCGGCCGGCCGCGCTGGGCAGACGGCTCATCGCGAAATCACCATACATGCCCACCGGCACCGCGATAGCATTGTTCGTGATCAGTACTCCGGATGGCCCGGTCATCATCGATATTCAGAAGGTGCAACCGCTTGTCTACTAGACCCGCTTACCCCGATTCCTCGAACTCGTCCGCTGCCGCTGCCGCCGCTCACGCTTCGGCACATGGCGGCTCCGGACTTGGCCCGGGATTCGGATCGTTGCGTGCAGCCGGTGCCGCATTCGGACCAGTGCGGATGGGTGCTTCACGCCCCTCGCGCCCGGCACAGCTTGACCCGGCGGTGGCCGACGGACTGGCAGGCGGCATGGATCCGCAGGCCATCAGCGAAATGAGCCATCTCTCCGCGGCGGCGCTGCTCGACCGTGTGCGCCACAGCGAGGATCCGGAAGTGGTGCATCGCGTGCTGACATTGGTGGAGACGGTCGGCGTGGACGAGATCGCCGAGCTGTGGAGCGACGCCGAGCCTGATTCACTGCCCGGCGTGCTCTGGCGGCTGTACATGCTGCGCACATGGATGCGCGCGAACCGCGATTCCATTGCCCGGCTCTGGCGGCTCGGCGAGCCGGTGGCCACCACGGCTTCCGCCATCGCCGGCGTGGATCAGGCACCCACTGAGGATGACATCGTGCGATTGGCGGATTCGATTCTCTCTGGTGCATTTGTGGGCGATTTCGCCGTGGCACTGGAGCGCGCGGCGGCGTTCACCGATGTAGTGGCGCTGGGCTTGCGTGTCGAGGCGCGACGGCGTGTGCAGCGCGCGACAGCGAATGGCGGCAGCGCCCCCGAAGCCGAACAGGCCGCACGCGCACAGGCGGCCAAGCTCCTGCACACCGGTGCGAACCTGATGAGTACCGCACGCACGTTCGAGCACGGCGCGCACCTCTGGCGTCGCGGCAGGCTGGAGTAGCGGCTCGCTTATCTCTCCCCTCCGACGAGGGACTTGGACCGCGGCTGAGGGAAAGACCAGCCCTCTGACGTGCTGAGCTTTGAAAGAAATGCTGGGAGCGCTTCTAAGCGAGGGCTTAATGACAGTCAAGCCGAGGGAAATGACCGAAAGCTCCGCAACGGAGCTCCCTCTGATGAGGGAGCTGTCACGGGCTTGGCCCGCGACTGAGGGAGAGACCCAATCCACCACTTCGGCATCAGCCATCAGCTGATATCCGCCTGTTCCGGCGTGCCCCAGTTCATCGCAAACTATACTGATACCCGCGTCGGGCCGTGCTTAAGCCCCGGGCTCCATTTTTTGCCGCCGCGAGCGGCCCTTGCGCCGACAGGCGCTTTCGCGGTTCGACGCCCCACACTTCTTCTTCAGGTCTTTTCTCGCTAAACGTACGCTGATGGACGCTAACGTACGTTAAGTGCGACGACATGGTGGATGCTTGCGTTGCACCTTGTGCCGCAGCGCTGCAAATGCGATATTGCGCTGGTGTGGCACATGGCACCTGCGCATGACAGCATCCCATGCACCACTTGCGGCATAGGCGCGGCACAAACGCACAAAACCGGCCCCCGGAAGCCCGAATACGGCAGAATTCCGCTTCAGGGACACGAGAGACTGTCCCTGAAAACCTGAAAACGGCAGAATCGCGTTTCAAGGACAAGAGAACCTGTCCCTGAAGCCCGAAAACGTCTGAACCGCTCTTCAGAGACAAAAGAATCCGTCCCGGAAGCTTGAATACCGAATAATCACGCTTCAGGGACACGAAAACCTGTCCCGGAAGCCCGAATACGGCTGAATCGCGCTTCAGGGACACGAAAACCTGTCCCGGAAGAGCAATTCAACCCGTTTCGCCGTTCCGGGACAGATCCTCCAACGCCACGCCAAGCACCGTTCAGAAAGAATGGCGGAATTCCAAGGATTTCCAGTTCATACCACACGCACATCATGGGTACAGGCACACAAAACCTGTCCCGGAAACTCAAATACGACGTAAACGCGTCTCAGGGACACGAGAATCTGTCTCTGTAGCCCGAAAACGGCAGAATCGTGATTCAAGGACACGAGAGACTGTCCCTGAAAACCCGAATACCGCATAATCGCGTTTCAGGGACACGAAAACCTGTCCCTGAAAACCCGAATACCGCATAATCGCGCTTCAGGGACACGAAAACCTGTCCCGGAAGAGCAATTCAACCCGTTTCGTCGTTCCGGGACAGATCCTCCCGCACCACATCAATCACCATCCAGAAAGAATGGCAGAATTCCAAGGATTCCCAGCCACCGCCGCACACACGTCACAGGCACAGGCACACAAAACCTGTCCCGGAAACTCAAATACCGCATAATCACGCTTCCGGGACACGAAAAACCGTCCCTAAAGCCCGAATATGGCTGAATCGCATTTCAGGGACACGGAAACCCGTCCCTGAAGCCCGAAGAGCCGCAGAATCCCGCTTCAGGGACAAGAGAATCCGTCCCTGAAGACCGAATATCGCAGAATTGCATTTCAAGGACAAGAGAATCTGTCCCTGAGACCATATTCGAGGCTGTTTTCACGTATCGGGACAGATCAGCCAAGCAATCGACCGAGGATACGGATGATCCATGCAATCGATTCACCCGTTCGGCACCAAACCTATTGGTCCGTCTCACCAATAACCGAGGGATCCGGCTTCCGTCTCTCCCCCCAGTCAGCTTCGCTGACAGCCCGTCCCGCAGTCACGGACGCGCTCTACACGCGCAGCCTGTCGGCTCGCACAGCACCTACAGACAGTTCCGCTGTTTGCCTTACGGTACTGTCCTGACAGGGAAACCGAGGAAAAGCAATACAACTCCGGAGTGACATTGCCTTTTCGCCGCCAATCCTGCCCCGGCCAGCGAACCGGCATTCAAGAGAATCGTCTCGCCCACCCCTTCAGCTGCGTGTTCAGCCGCCCCCTTCAGCTGCGCGGTGAGCGTTGGGCGGCAGGAACCGCGCGATGAGAGCTACATCACAAAACGGCTGTATTTCAGCGAATTCTCAGGATGCGTTTACGACGTCGCCAGCATCGGCTTGTTATTTTCGATGTGGGGAATTCCAACGCGTCATCGAGGTTGTGGTATTCGAGCGCGGCGCATTACGCGCACAACACCGACAGTCAGTACCAGTGCTTTCGCAGCAGTACGCAGCCAAAACGTCACCCCTCGAGCCTGCCGCACAAGCCGACTCGGTAGGCCGGGGAGCCGTGGGATACGTGACCGAACCGCCGTCGAAACGCTGGGCAAGAGAACAACACATGAGGAGCATCCATGAAAACCGTAACACGCACCGCCATCGCCGTGCTCGCCGGCCTGGCAATCATTGGCGACGCTTTTCTGCTGTTCATCAAGCCTCACCTCGCACAGCAGGCGGGAACCACAGGATCTGCCCTGGCCTCAAACGGCACGACATCCAGCGGAAACGGCAGCAGCGCCAACGCCCAATCTGAGTCCTCCACCGGCTCCGACAGCGCAAACAGCGCTGATTCAAACGATTCTACTGACTCCAGCGACACCGGCACAGATTCCGCCGATTCCGCCGACTCCAAATCCACAGACTCCAACACCCTGAAGGACGGCACCTACACCAGCGTGGCCAGTCCGAATGCCTATGGCGAAATCCAATTGCAGGTCACGGTCGCGGGCGGGAAAATCACCACTATCACCACGGTGAAAGCCCCGACCCATGGCCGCTCACAGTCCGTGAACGCCCAGGCGCTCCCGATGCTCACCGAACGCGCGATCAGCGCGCAGAGCGCGGATATCCAGTTCGTCTCCGGAGCGACCGAGACCTCCACTGCCTTCGTCAATTCGCTGCAGGACGCCATCAACCAGTCGCTGAACGCCGCCGAATAAGCCAATAGCCAGCAACAACCAACAACAGTCAACAGCCCATACGGACAGCACCGATCATGACCACCATCCAAGCCCGAGTCATCCACGCGATGACCATCCCGTTCACCATCCAGCTGGCGAGCGACAGCCGCGATGCCGCCTATCTCGCCACATGCATCGACGAGATCACGCCGCAGATCGACGCGTTCCTGCGGCACGTGGATGCCACGTTCTCCCCGTTCCGCGCCGATTCGCAGGTTGCCGCAGCCCGACGAGGCGACTGGTCGGCCATGCTCGCCACAAGCAAAGCATCCTCGGCACAGTCCGGTATCCACTACGCAGCGTCGACGTCGTACAGCCGACACGCTGCCCCAGCTCAGTCCCGCTATTCCCAATCCGAATCCCGGCCCGAATCACAGTCGGTACCCCAGTCCGAATTCGCGCAAATCTACGCGCTGGCCGAGCAGGCCAAGCAGCTCACATGCGGTCATTTCGATCCGATGCACGCCGGCCAATACGACCCGACCGGCATCGTCAAAGGCTGGGCCATCGAACGAGCGCACGAACGGTTCCTCATGCCGTTGATCAAGTCCGGACAATGCGACGCCGCCGCGCTGGGAGGCGGCGGAGACATCCAGACCGCAGTAGCCGATACCAGCGATTTCGTATGGCGCATCGGCGTACAGGACCCCGCCAACCCCAACGCCACCCTACGGACCATCACCCTGCGCAACGGCGCGGTCGCCACCTCCGGCACCAGCAAACGCGGCGAACACATCACCCGCAGCGCGCACGACCTGGCACAGGCCACCATCGTCGACGACCATCTCGCGTTCGCGGACATGTGGGCCACCGCCGCCATCAGCGCCGGCGAGCGCACGTTCCGCAACATCATCACCCAGAATCCGGTCGCTCAGGCCAGTCTCCATGCGGTGCTGGTCCGCGCGGACGGCAGCATCACGCAGTTCGCGCCGGGCAAAACCGCGGCCGACGCCGTGCCCCGAACAGGAGCATAATAGGCCACTGGAATCGTAGAACCATGGAAATCGACAATCACAGTAACCAACCTTGCGGGCGGCGCGAATACTAACCAAGCGAATACAAACCGGGCAAATACGAGCGGAGCGAATACAGCCGTGCTGTGTTGTGCTGCGCGGTAACAACACCGCCCAGCACAACACCGCCCAGCACCGCCCGAACGAACCCACGGCAGGAATGCCACCCGTCGCGCATACGGAAGCCGCACACGCTCTACCCCGTTCACCAGCCCGGCTCTCGCCACCGCAGAACCCGCACAAGAGCCCACACAAGAGCCCATACAAAAGCCCACATACCATAAGGATCAATCCATGAAACACATCTCCTCGCACATCGCCCTGGCTTGGGCGGTGGTGCTGTTCATCATCCCGCTGCCGTTTCTGGCGACGCTCGTCGCCGGCTTCCCCGCCCTGTACAGCAGTTCGATGTTCGGCGCGGAACTCGGCGTCATCGCCTATGTGTGGATGCTCGCGGCCGTGTACCTCGCATGTCGCCCGCGCTGGGTGGACCGAACGGTCGGCCTGCCGCATATGTATATGATTCACGGAGTGCTGGCGATTCTGGCCATCGTGCTCGCCTTCCTGCATCAGTCGCTACTGCCGGGCGCCGGCGAACTCATCGGCCTGACCGGGCATCTGGGACTGTACCTGTTCATGGCCGTGGCGGTGTGGTCGCTGGTGTTCATGGCCGGATGGCTGACTGCTCGCGTGCCGGTTCTGGCGCGGATCAAGCGCGCGCTGGAGCGGATCTTCCGGCATGAGATGAGCGTCTGGCTGCATCGGTTGAATCTGGTGGCCATCGCGCTGATCGTGATCCATGTGCATGTGATTGACTACATCGCGTCCATAAAACCGTTCATTTTCCTGTTCGACGCGACGACGATCATCGTGTTCGCGTACTACATCTGGAGTTCGGTGAACCGTGAGGCATTCGCGTTGCGTGGACGTGTGGTCTCCGTTCGACCGCTGGCCGATCGCGTGACCGAACTGACGGTGGCGATTGAGGATGCGAACGGCTCGCGCGGTGTTTCACGGCCGCGCAATGCCGCCGACGCGGGAAGCAACGCGCGCGGCACGGGCTTAGGCGGCGGCACGGGCTTAGGCGGCGGCACAATCCGCTGGAATCCGGGCGATTTCGCATTCATAGCATTCCCTGGCAAGCGCGGCATGGGCGAATTCCATCCGTTCTCGCTGACGAATTCGTATCCGGCACCGGGGGCCGCCTCGTTCGCGGTGGGCGCGGCCGCCTCGAACACCGAGGTACGCACCACGTCGGCTGATGGCACCACCATTACGATGCCGCATCCGGATGCGCCGACCATGGCGTTCGCGATTCGCGCGGACGGCGACTTCACCACCGGCATCGCCGCCTTGCGCCCTGGCGACGCGGTGCGCATCGTGCCGCCGTATGGACGCTATGCCGAATTCATCGACGAGCACGACCGTCGCGCCACCACCAAGGCTGACCAAGCCGCCGTGCAGCAGGGGCGCACGGCTGGCGGCACCGGCACGCAGCAGCGCACGCCATTGGCGCTAATTGGCGGCGGCATCGGCATCACACCGCTGCTTGGCGTCCTCACCGCGTACGCGGACGGCGAACGGCAGGTCGACTTCCTCTACACCGTTCGGTCGGAGCGCGACTTCATCTATCGCGACCAGCTGGAACAGTTCGGCCGCACGACGCCGGCCACGCGCGTGCGGCTGCAGGCCGGACGCGCCGATGAGGCCACAATCGCGCCGATGATTCGCCCAGGCGCCGTGTATCTGATCGCCGGTCCGCAGCCGATGATGGAAGCCGTGCGCGCAATCCTGTTCAAGCACGGGGTGGCCGCCGACGATATCTACTACGAGCCGTTTGCGATGTGAGTCGGGCAGCAGACATAGACATAAACGACAGCGCTGGAATACACAAAATACCTGCAGTCCTGCTCCTCGGCAGAAGTCTGGAACAGGACTGCAGGTAAAACAGTGCTTATTACGAACCTGCAGGCGGTCGCGGAGTGTATCGCGTGGAAGTTTGCAGGTGATTTGTGCCTATATAGGACTCGTTTCTGCAGGTAAAACAGGTATATATGCGACTACTGCAGGTGATTTGTGTCTGCGTACGGCCATATCGAGGCCATACAGAGACACAAATTACCTGCAGCGGTTCGTACGAGGCACCAATTTACCTGCAGAGGACTATTCGCCGGGAATCAACTGGTGACCACTGGGACTCATCGGCCAAGATCAACGACGCACGCGGCGGGCGATGGCGAGCGCGGCACCGGCGGCGAGGAGCAGCACGGTGATGCCGGCGAAGACGCTGACGTCAGCGCCGGTGTCGGTCAGCTTGCCGTTCTTGCCGGAAGCGTTGTTCTTGCCGTTGTCCTTGCCGTTCTGGGGCTTGTTGACGGAACCGTTGTTGTTCTGGTTGCCGCCGTTGTTGTTCTGGTTGTTGGAACCGTTGTTATTGTTACCGTTGTTGTTGCCGTTGTCCGGCACTTCCTGCTTGACGACCTCGGCCTTCTGGCCGGGCTCGACGTTCACCACGTTGCCGTTGGCGTCGAGGGTGACCTTGGAGCTGAAGGCCGCGGCGAGGTTCAGACGCTGCCAACCGTCGGAGGTGGAGTCGAGCGGGTAGCCGGACTGGATTTCGGTGCGGGCGAGCACCTCACGGCGCTGGTCGGCGGTCAGGGTCGGGAACACGGTGCGCAGCAGGCCCTCGGCACCGGCGGGCACGCGTGCTGGCTGGTCAGTGGCGGAGACTGGAGCGAAACCGTAGGTGAGGCGCTGGGTATACACGTCGACAGCGGACTTGACGTCGGTGACCGGCTCGGTGGCCACGGCGTCCGTGTTGAGGTTCTTGTAGCCGTTGGTCGTGGTGGCGTTCGTCTTGGCGATGATCTCATCCAAGGTGTTGCCGTATCCGGCTTCCTGTCCGCGCTTGGTCAGGTAGTCGCGCAGCTCCTGCTGGGCGGGCTTGACGACCTGTTCGAAGTACACGTCGTCGTTCAGACGACCGGCGGCAGAAGCCTCGCCGACGATGCGGCCACCGATGATGTCCAGCGGGTAGTGGACGCCGAGCACGATGCGGTTGTTGCCGCCCTCGGCGGCACGGGCCGCAATCTGCGGTGCGAATTCCGGCATCATCGCGGCGAGCACCAGACCAGAGGTGTAGAACGCCATCGTGTGGCCGGAGGGGAAGGACTGCGAAGGGTTGTTCTTGTACTTGCCGCTGTCATCCAGCGAACCAGCGAGACCGGAGTAGCCGGCACCGTGAGGCAGGTTGCGGTAGGAATCCTGCCACGGGTTGTCCCAGTCGGCGGCGCGCTTGAGCGGCAGCTCGGCGGCCAATCCCTTCATGTCGTTCTTGCCGTTCGCGCTGCGGTCGAACAGGTCACCGCCGGTGGTCCTGTTCAGCGAGGGGCGCGGATAGTTGAAGCTGTACTTGGCGCCGGTCACGGGAATGTAGCCGACCATGCCGTTGAGCAGGTCGTAGGTCTTCTGCAGGGCGCGGGTCTTGGTGGTCGGATCGACGACCATGCCATCCCAGAACCATTCGCCCATGATCGGGCCGAAGGCGTCCCAATAGGTCTCGCGGTTGTTCTGATCGCCGTCGATGAGCGCCTTCTGCAGCTGGCTGTAATGGTCGTCGACCTTCGTGCCTGCGGCGTCATCATCTGCGGCCTTGTTGTTGATGGCCACGGTCAGATCATCATTCTGCTTGAGGATGGAGGCGCCGGCATCGGTGACATCGCCACGGAACACGGTGGTTTCGTCATTGTTCGGGTTGTCCACCGGAGTCCAGTAGTTGTTGAACTCCTTGAGCAGCACCTGAGGATCGGCCTTGGTGCTGTCGGACGGGTAGGTGGCCGGCTGGTCGTCAGCCATCGCCGGTACTGCGGCCGCGAAGCTCGCGGCGAGCGTGGCGACGGCGGCAAGACCGGCGATCGCGCGCTTGTACTGGGTGAATACGGACATTGTCCCTCCCTCAATCAATGTCAGTCTGCTCTGATGCTCTTATTCGCCGCATCAACAGACGCAAGCATTCGTCCTCGGCATTGGCTGGCGACGATGCGAATGCTCTTATGCACAAGGCTAGGAAGGCGACATGTCCCGAATGGACGTGAACCGCGAATGCCGGATGACCGGTAATTGAACAACAAAAGTCAGCAATGTAGCCATAGGAGCGGTCATGCCTCTCAGCAGCTCACTGAGCTTTCCTTACTCCGCCTCCCCGACCTGCACGCCGCGAATTTCCGTTTCCCCGGCGGCAACGGGTAGTCTGGGAGCTATGGAATTGCATGTTTTGAATCATCCGCTGGTCGAGCACAAGCTCACCGTGCTGCGAGACAAGAACACCCCCTCCTCCACCTTCCGCGAGCTCGTCTCCGAGCTGGTCATGCTGGAGGCCTACGAAGCCACCCGCGACCTGAGCGTCGTATCCGTGCCGATCGAGACGCCGGTCGCCCCGATGACCGGCAAGAAGCTGGCCGAACCGCGCCCGATCATCGTGCCGGTGCTGCGCGCAGGTCTCGGCATGCTCGACGGCATGACCCGTCTGCTGCCCACCGCCGAGGTCGGATTCCTGGGCATGAAGCGAGACGAGGACCATCCCACCCAGCAGATCACCTATGCGAACCGTCTGCCGGAAGACCTGTCCGGCCGTCAGTGCTTCCTCATCGACCCGATGCTGGCCACCGGCGGCACGCTGGTCGCCGCCACGCATTATCTGGCGGAGCGCGGCGCCAAGGACGTGACCGCCATCAACATCATCGCCGCCCCCGAAGGCATCAAGTACGTCGAGGAGCACATCGACCCGTCCATCGACTTCAAGGTCGTGGTGTGCGCGGTCGACGAGAGGCTCAACGAGAAGTGCTACATCGTGCCGGGTCTGGGCGACGCCGGCGATCGCCTGTACGGCGTGATCGACTGACCTGCGTCGGCCGACAGCTCAGCGGGATGTGTCGGACGACACATCCCGTCAATCCCGCCAATATCTCGTCGAACGTATATCGAGCCTCTTAGCGTACGTTTGCCGAGGTGTGAGCACCCCTTTTCTCATCGAACGTACGCTCACGGTCATCACGGTCATTCAATGCACGTTTGGTGAGATGGACGAGCATTATCCATTGTTGTTACGTGAGTAGTATGCAAATCGACATCATTGCGCCGGGCCGCGTGAAAGAACAGTATCTGCGCGACGCCATCGACGAGTATTCCAAACGACTCTCGCGGTACTGCAAACTCAGCATCATCGAAGTCGCGGACGAGAAGACGCCGGAACATGCCTCGGAAGGCGTCGAACGGCAGATCAAAGCCAAGGAAGGCGAACGCATCGCCAAGCATCTTCGTGACGGCGCGTTTCTCATCGCGCTGGCCATCGACGGCAAACAGCTCTCCAGCGAGGAGTTCGCGGCGAGGATCGAGGATTGGGGACTGCACGGCGTCAGTCATATCCAGCTCGTAATCGGCGGATCAATCGGCCTTGATGACGCGATACTACGCCGCGCGAACTTCAAACTCAGCTTCTCGAAGATGACGTTCCCGCATCAGCTCATGCGTGTGATCCTGCTCGAGCAGATCTATCGGGCGTACAAGATCAACGCGGGCGAGCCGTACCACAAGTAGCCGGCCAAGCATCTTTCTGGGCCGGGCGCCCGCCCAAGCCGCCCGCCCGGCCCAGGAAGATACCCACGGTGTAGGGATTATTCCACCGTGTAGGGAGTAGTTTTTACGATTCCGCGGAATTCCGCCATTCCGCATCCCTACATGGTGGGGAAATCCCTACATGGTGGGCAGTTCCCTACATGGTGGGCAGTTCCCTACACGATGGGCATATCCCGCCTACACCGCGGCACGGCGCTACCGTGCGTCGGGGACGAACGCCTCGAAGATGTGGCGGTCGAAGTACTGGTCGCACTGGGCCAGCTCGTCGCTGCTACGCACGGTCCAGGACACAGCCGTGGCACCCATCGCACGGGCAAGTCGCACCTGCGGCGATGCGCCACCGGTCCAGTCATAGGCCACGAAATCAGGACGCGACAGCCAATCGAACGCCAGCAGTCCGGCACCCCATTCCAGCGGGCCGTCCTTCTGCAGCTTCGCCGGCCAGCTCAACTGACCGCGGCACACCTCGGGGTGATGCTGCTTGTACCAGTTCACCGCACCCGGATGGAAGGACTCGATGACATACGGCCCGCGGTAGTCCGCAAGCAACGCGTGGCCCTTCTCCATCAATTCCTCGGTGCGCGCATCCCAGGCGCTGTTGTCGCTGAACTTGTATTCCACAATCAGCGGGGCGCGGCCGGCCACCACCTTGAGCACGTCGGAGAACAGCGGCACGTGCTGATAGTAGCCTTCCGGCGCGGCGGATGGCGTGACCACGAGCGGCGGATTCGCATCAGCACCGGGCAGCGGCTTGGCCTTGAGATCGCCGGGCTTGGTGCCGGGGAACAGCGGAATACGGGTGAGCTCGTCGTAGGTGAGGTCCTCGACGCGACGCGGATCGCCGGCCACACGCAGCAAGTCGGCGTCATGCACCACGACCACCTGCCCGTCGAGCGTGAGCTGGAGGTCGAGTTCTATGCCGTAGCCGGCTTCGCAGGCGGCGGCGAACGCGGCCAACGAGTTCTCGGGGGCGATGGGGCCGGTGACCTCCGGACTGCCGTAGCCTGCCTTCATGGCCATGCGGCGGGCGAGCGCCACGTAATCGGCGTTTTCGGACATCGCCGTGTTGGTGGTGTCCGCTTGGGCGCTGACCGGGTCGTCGCCGGAGTACTCGGGCGTATCGGCGGGGTTCACGAGGCCCGAGCCGGCGTCATGCAGGCCGCGGTGCGCATACCAGACCTCAGGAATGGACGGCACGAAGTTGCGGCGCTTGTCGTTGAATGAACGAGGGGCCACGGCCCATGCGGCGGCACCGGCGGCCGCAGCGCCGGCCAGTACCACATTTCTCAGCAATTTTGCAGACATTGGAATCCTTCCGTATCCTTCCGTTGCAGTGCTATCAGATTACCGCCCAACGGACGCCGGCATAGGCCAGTGTCCCATGAACAGTCTCCCATGAACGTCTTGCGAAAGGCGCACGAACGACTGGTTACGCCGATAGTGCGTCGGCGAGCCATGACGGGGTGAGGGGGTCGCTCGGGTCGAGGGCGAGGTCGGGATGATTGGCGCGCAATGGCGACCAGCTGAATTCGGGGATCAGCTCGGCAGCCGTGCAGGGTTCGGGGGTCGGGCGGACGCGCAGCAACCAAGCGCAGTAGCCGATGATCTGTTCGGGCGCGACGCCACGCGCGCGCAGGGCACCCATGTCGAGCGAACGCTCGCGTTTGGCGAGACGACGGCCGGCCGCGTTGTCAATCAGCGGCAAGTGCGCGTACGCGGGATTGGCAAGAAACCTGCATTCCGGCTGGAATCCGCCGGCGAGCAGGCATCTGCGGATCCACATCTGCAATGCCGTGGAGCGCAGCAGGTCGCGCCCGCGCACGATGTCATCGACACCCATGTCCAAGTCGTCCACGACCACGACAAGCTGGTAGCCGAACAGCCCATCCGCCCGGCGAATCACCGAATCTCCGACCTCGCGGGCCAGATCGTAGTGTTGCGGTCCGTATATGCGGTCATCGAACGACGCCGCTCCACCACGGATTCCTTCATGGACGGTTTCATGGACGGCGCTGGCATCGCCCCCGTCCGCGCAGTCACAGGAACCACCGATGGCATCTGAGGCAGCCGTCCACTCCCCCGCTTCGGGCATGGCGATGCGAATGGAATGCTGGTCTCCGTGCGCCAGTCGCGCCCGCACGGTTTCCGGGTGATCGTGGAGCAGTCGACGGCAGATGCCGGGGTAGACCATGAAGCCGTCACCCTCGTTCGGAGCCGAGGCGGCGCGGATGTCCGCGCGCGAGCAGAAGCAGGGGTAGATCACGCCATCCGCCTTACGCAGGCAGTCCAGCGCGTATTCGTATCGTTCAGTGCGGCGCGACTGGTGCATGGGCGAGGCCGCATTGTCCCAGTCGAGGCCGAGCCAGCGCAGGTCGTCCATCATCAGACGGTCGGCACCGGCGATCACGCGCGGCTTGTCCACGTCCTCGATGCGCAGCAGCATGCGTTCGCCGCGCGAACGGGCGGAAAGCCAGGCGGCCAGCATGGCGTACACGTTGCCGATGTGCATGCGCCCCGAAGGCGTCGGCGCGAATCGTCCGGTCATGACTGCTTCTTCTCCTCCACTGCAACGAATGCGCGTCTCCGCCCACAGTATTCACCGATGTGTACGGGATAGTACAACCGCTACTATCCTGCGCCAGAAATACGTTGACGAATCCACTACCCCTCAGTCCCGCCGGGCCAGCTCGTCTTGCAATCAGGGACGCGCTCCGCGCGCCGCCTGCTTCCATCGTCAAAGGGGCCAAGTGCAAACGCATACGGAACACACCCGCATAGCCAAGCCAACAACCCGCGCTATCTCGTGATATCTCGCTTACGAGGGGCTGATTTCCGCTTTCTGGAACATCTATCTGCGTTACGAGGGGCTGGACACTGGCTGAGCTACGCGTGAAAACCACGTTTCGTCAACGCCATTTCGCCGTTTTGGAGCGCTGTTACTTGAGGGACCAGCCCCTCGTAACGCAGATAGATCTCCCCGGGGCGCTGAATCAGCCCCTCGTAAGCGAGATAAGCAGCAAAACAGCATGGCATTCAACAATAATGGTGGCTGCAGAAACCTGCAGCCACCATTATTCAGCCTTCATGCGCTCTCGCAACAGCGTCAAGCGCGATGAACACCCGCAACGTCACTTGTCTTCGGAGACGTTGCCGACTTCTACATCCGGGTCGTCTCCGACGATCTGGTCGCTGGCCCAGGCGGAGAGCTCGAGATGCTCACCACCGGTGTGGTCGACCAGCACGGTGTCGCCGTCGTGGACCTTGCCGGCGAGCAGCATGCGTGCCAGCTGGTCGCCGACCTCGGTCTGCACCAGACGACGCAGCGGACGGGCGCCGTACGCCGGGTCGTAGCCGGTGTTGGCCAGCCACTCGCGGGCGGAGTCGGTCACGTCGAGCGTGATGCGACGGTCGGTCAGACGCTGGGCCACGGCATTGACCTGGATGTTCACGATGCCGCCCAGCTCCTCGCGGGTGAGCGGGTGGAACATGACGATGTCGTCCAGACGGTTCAGGAACTCCGGCTTGAAGTTCATGTGCACCGCGTCCATCACGGCCTTCTTCTTGGCGTCGGCGTCGAGATCCTCGTTCACGAGGAACTGCGAGCCGAGGTTGGAGGTCATGATGAGGATCGTGTTCTTGAAGTCCACGGTCCGACCCTGGCCATCGGTCAGGCGGCCGTCATCCAGCACCTGCAGCAGCACGTCGAAGATCTCCGGGTTGGCCTTCTCGACCTCGTCGAAGAGCACCACCGAATACGGGCGACGACGCACGGCCTCGGTCAGCTGACCGCCCTGCTCGTAGCCAACGTAACCCGGAGCGGCGCCGATCAGACGGCTCACGCTCGCCTTCTCCATGTATTCGGACATGTCGATGCGCACCATGGCCTTCTCGTCGTCGAACAGGAAGTCCGCGAGCGCCTTGGCGAGCTCGGTCTTGCCCACGCCGGTGGGGCCCAGGAACAGGAACGAGCCGGTCGGGCGGTTCGGGTCTGAGATGCCGGCACGCGAGCGGCGCACAGCGTCGGACACGGCCTGAATGGCTTCCTTCTGCCCGATCACGCGCTTGCCGAGGTAGTCCTCCATGTGCAGCAGCTTCTCGTTCTCGCCCTGCATCAGGCGGCCGACGGGGATGCCGGTCCAATCGGAGACGATTTCGGCCACGGAGTCGGCGTCCACGCGGTCCGGGACCATCGGCTCCTGTGCGGGGTCGGTGGAGCCGGTGTCCTTGGACTCGGCGTCCGCGTTCTCGGCGGCGGCGAGCTCCTTCTGAATCGCCGGAATCTCGCCATAGAGGATCTTCGAGGCTTCGGCCAGATTGCCCTCGCGGGTGAACTTGTCCGCCTGCACGCGCAGGTCGTCGAGCTTGGCGCGCAGATCGCCGACCTTGTTGTGGCCGGCCTGCTCCGCATCCCAACGCGCCTTGAGACCGCTGAGCTTCTCACGGGTATCCGCGAGTTCGGCCTGCAGCTTGCCCAAGCGCTCCTTGGATGCCGGGTCCTCGGCCTTCTTGAGCTGCATCTCCTCCATCTCGAGACGGGTCACCTTGCGCTGGAGCTCATCGATCTCCTCAGGGGAGGAGTCGAGTTCCATACGCAGATGCGCGGCCGCCTCATCGACCAGATCGATGGCCTTGTCGGGCAGCTGACGGCCGGAGATGTACCGGTTGGACAGTGTGGCCGCCGCCACCAGCGCGTCGTCACCGATGGTCACCTTGTGGTGCGCCTCGTACCGCTGCTTGAGGCCGCGCAGGATGGCGATCGTGTCCTCCACGCTCGGCTCGCCCACGTACACCTGCTGGAAACGACGCTCCAGCGCCGGGTCCTTCTCGATGTTCTCGCGGTATTCGTCCAGCGTGGTCGCGCCGATCAGGCGCAACTCGCCACGGGCCAGCATGGGCTTGAGCATATTGCCGGCGTCCATGGAGCCCTCGGCGGCACCCGCGCCCACGATGGTGTGGATCTCATCGATGAACGTGACGATCTGCCCGTTGGCGTTCTTGATCTCGTTCAGAACGGCCTTCAAGCGCTCCTCGAACTCGCCACGATACTTCGAACCGGCAACCATCGAGCCCAGATCCAGCGAGATCAGCTTCTTGCCCTGCAAGGTGGTCGGCACATCGCCGGCCACGATACGCTGGGCGAGGCCCTCGACGACGGCGGTCTTGCCGACGCCGGGCTCACCGATCAGCACCGGGTTGTTCTTGGTACGACGGCTCAGGATCTGGATCACACGGCGAATCTCCTGATCACGGCCGATGACCGGGTCGAGCTTGCCTTCCTTGGCGCGGGCGGTCAAGTCGGTGGAGTACTTCTCCAGCGCCTTGTACGAGCCTTCCGCATCCGGGCTGGTGACTTTCGCGCCGCCGCGCACGCCGGGTACGGCCTTGCGCAGGGCGGCCGCGGTCACGCCGTTCTTTTCGAGAATCTCAGCCGACTGGTTCGGCTTGCTGGCTGCGATGCCGATGAGCAGATGCTCGGTGGAGACGTATTCGTCGCCCATCTGCTGCATTTCCTTCTCGGCCTGGGCGATGGCCGCGGTCAGCTGACGGCTGGCCTGCGGCTGCGAGGTGGTGGAGCCGGATGCACTGGGCAGCCCAACCAGCGCATTGCGCACTGCAGCCCCGATGGCCTGCGCGTTGCCGCCCGCCGCCTCGATCAGCGAGCGCACCACGCCGTTCTCCTGGCGCAGCAGCGCATCCATCACATGCAGGGTCTCGACCTGTGCGTTTCCTGCGGCGGACGCACTCTGAATGGCGTCGCCGACGGCCTCTTGGGCCATGGTGGTGAACTTCTGTTCCATGATGTGTTCCTCCAAAGTCTTCTTGTATGCCCGTCCGAGGTTGTGCACGGTTCGCGATCCGGCCTTGGCAGTCCGATTGCTCGGCTCGCCGCTTGCCGGATCATGACCGCACGTCCCAGTCGGGCATTCGTGTCATGTTCTGATTCGTTCAACCGACCTATGGCACATTCTATTCCCAAAACTTGAGCGGAGATGACTCAAGTTTTGGATTCCTTCCTGCCGGGAACCACGACCAAGTCTCAGAAATATGTGAAACAAAAAACACAAAGGCCCAGCCGCCTCCCCTAACAAGGGAAGCGACCGGGCCAGTGTTTTGTCAGTCAGCTTATGCGCGCACGATCACGTTGCGCAGGTCGCCGATGCCTTCGACATGCACGATGGTTTCATCGCCTGGATCGAGGTGACCGGAGGCATTCGGCGTACCGGTCATGATCACGTCGCCGGGCAGCAGCGTGGAGAAGGACGAGATCGCGGCGATCTGCTCCGGGATGCCGTGGATGAGGTTCGCGGTGGTGCCGGACGCCATCGGCACATCCTTGCCGTTCAGAGTGAACGAAATCTTCGCGTCGCGCCAGTTGAGATCGTCACGCATCACGATCCACGGGCCGAGCGGGCAGGAGGTGTCGAAGCCCTTGGCGCGCGTCCACGTGGGGTCGATGCCCTGCAGGTCGCGCAATGTCACGTCGTTGACGCAGGTGAAGCCGAGCACATAGTCCATCGCCTTCTCCACCGGCACGTTCTTGGCGATGCGCCCCATTACTACGGCCACCTCAGGCTCGAAGTTCATGTCCTTGGAGCAGGCCGGGTAGACGATCGGGTCGTCGGGGCCAATCACCGAAGTGGACGGCTTGGTGAAGATCACCATATCCTCGGGCGCGTGCGCGATCTCGGAATGGCCTGCCTCGTGCATGAACTGCGCATGGGCCTCATAGTTCTTGGCAAGACCGTAGACCTTGGAGGGGATCACCGGGGAGAGCAGGCGGATGCCGTCGGCGTCGAGCGCGTACCGCTTGCCCGTGGGGGTGACCTGACCGCCAGACAGCGGATGGCCGTCCAGCTCGACGAGATAGTCCTTGCCGTCGTTTTCGTCCTTCTGCACGAAGGCGTAGCGCGGCGAATCATTCAGCGAAAAACGTGCAAGTCTCATAGCCATAGCCACCAGCCTACTACGGCGGGCCGCCGCCTTATCTATCTCATCTATCTTCTATCTTATCTTCTACCTTACGAGAAGATAGAAGATAAGATAGAAGATAATAGATAAGATAGAAGATAATGCACTACCGAAGGAAACAACGCGATGGAAAAACTCATTGAAGGCCCTCATCTGGAATTCAAACGCACATGGGTGGACGGTGCCAAACGATCAGCCATCGCCTTCGCCAACACCGACGGCGGCACCATATACCTCGGCATTGAAGACGATGGCACCGTTATAGGCATCAACGACATTGACGAAACCATGCGCCGTGCGACGCAAGCGATTTCTGACGGCATACGTCCCGATGTCATGAGCTTTGTCTCCATTGATGCCGAAACAATGCACAGCATGCCAATCGTGGCCGTACATGTACAACGGGGAGCACATCGCCCCTACTATCTAGCCGATAAAGGGATCAGGCCTGCAGGCGTATATATCCGTTCAGGAGCAGCTTCCATCCCGGCATCAGAATCCTCCATCATCGACATGATCAGGCAGACCGCAGGCGACTCCTTCGAAGATGCGATATCCCTCAATCAGGAACTCACCTTTATCGCAGCCCAGCAAGCATTCGCAGACGCGGCACTGTCATTCACGCCACAAGCACAGCGCACACTTGGGCTGGTTAATGCAGACGGAGTTTACACCAATCTGGCCTGGCTGCTCTCAGATCAATGCGATGCCTCAATCAAAGCCGCCGTATTCGCAGACGAAGTCAAGGAAGTATTCCTGAACAGGCAGGAATTCACAGGTTCGCTCATTACCCAATTCAATCAAGTCAATGAGTTCATAGCGCGGCATAATGCAGTGCGCTCACATACGGACGAGGCGATGCGCCGCGTGGATAGCTACGACTATTCTCCCTTGGTATTGCGCGAGGCATTGCTCAATCTCATTGTCCATCGCGATTACGGGCTCTCAGGTCCTGCACTCATCAGCGTGTTCAGCAATCACATGGAATTCCTCAATCTCGGCGGACTGCCGGCAAACTTCACTCGCGCAGACATGATGAACGGCATCTCCTCTCAGCGCAATCCCAAACTAGCCAACGTGTTTTACCGTCTCAACCTCGTAGAGGCATATGGCACAGGCATCCGAAGAATCGTCGGAGATTACAAGAACTGCGCGACTCAACCTTCATTTGATATCAGCGATCACGCATTTCGTCTGGTTCTTCCCAAACATCAACAAACGCCTTTCCCCTCGGCGCAATCATCGCTCCCATATTCCGGAACGCCGAGCGTCAACTCAGCTTCAGAAGCCGCGCTGCCAATTAGGCAACAACGAATTCTCGATTACGCCAAAGAACACGGCAGCATCACCCGCAAACAAGCGCAATCGGTTATCGGAGCCTCACAATCCACAGCAGCGAAAACCATCAACGCATTGGTCAACGGCCAATTACTGATACGCACAGGCAGCGGACCGCGGACAAAGTACCAGCCGGCTACAGAATCGTCACACTAAGCACGTTCGCCGCTGAGGAACCGGGCTTTCCGCCACTTTACCGCCAGCTTTCCGCCACTTTACCGCCAGCTTTCCGCCACTTTACCGCCGAATCCGCCAGCTTTCCGCCACGTTATCGCCAATGCGACGACCATGCAGCGCAAACATAGAACGGGCTGTCCCGTTTCGCAACTGGCGGAGCGGAACAACCCGTCGCTTCCCGTAGCGTCACGCCGGTCTCGTTCGACCGTGACCGTGGCCGCGTCCTCGCACGCGCTATTCAGCGGCCCGGCCGCCTACTTGGCGGCCTCGGCGGCGAGCAGCGGCGCGACCTGCTGCTCGTAGGCGGTCAGGGCGGTGTCGATCACGTTGTGCATGTCGTAGTACTTGTACGTGCCCAGACGCCCGCCGAACACGGTCTTCGGCTCGGCGGCGGCCTTCGCCTCGTACTGCGCGTAGAGGGCCTTGTCGGCCTCGGTGTTGATCGGGTAGTACGGCTCGTCGCCGCGATCGGCGAAACGGCTGTACTCCTCCCACACGACCGTCTTGTCCGGGTTCTGCTGTTCGCGGCGCTCCGGGTTGAAGTTCTTGAATTCGATGGCGCGCGTGTACGGCACGTCCGCGTCGGAGAAGTTCATCACCGGGCAGCCGAAGTGGTCGCCCTCGTCGTAGCGGACCTCCTTGAAGTCCACGGTACGCCACTTGAGATCGCCCAGCTCGTAGTCGAAATAGCGGTCCACCGGGCCCGTGTACACGACCGGCACGCCCGCCTCACGCAGCGCCTTCTTGTTGTACGGCTGCGACTCGTCGAAGAAATCGGTCTTCAGGGAGACGGTGATGCGCGGATCGTCGATCATCCGCTCCATCCATTTGGTGTACCCGTCCTTGGGCAGCCCCTCCCACGTGTCCTTGAAGTAGCGGTTGTCGTAGTTGAAGCGCACCGGAAGACGCTTGATGATCGACGCGGGCAACTCGGCCGGATCGGTCTGCCACTGCTTGCCGGTGTAGTTCTTGATGAACGCCTCATACAACGGACGGCCGATCAGCTGGATGCCCTTATCATTCAGGTTCGCCGGGTCGGTGCCGGCCAGCTCACCGGCCTGCTCCTCGATGAGCTTGCGCGCTTCGGCCGGCGTGTACGCCTTACCGAAGAACTGGTTGATGGTGCCGAGGTTGATCGGCAGCGGGTATACGACACCGTCGTGCGTGGCGTACACGCGATGCACGTAGCCGGTGAACTCGGTGAAGCGATTCACATACTCCCACACACGCCTGTTGGACGTGTGGAACAGGTGCGCACCGTACTTGTGAATCTCCGCACCCGTCTCCTCATCGAAGTACGAGTACGCGTTGCCGCCGATATGATCGCGCACGTCGATGATATGCACACGCGCACCCGCATGCTCCACCGCCTGCTGCGCCACCGTCAGGCCGAACAGGCCGGCACCAACCACCACCAGATCGGGGTACTCAACCACGTTCGCGTTCGCCGCCGCAGTCGCTTCACCCTGTGCCATGCGTCACCAACCTTTCATCATCCATGTTCACATGCGCTTGCATAGTCGCTTGGGTTCATGGTAGCGCGACCCTGACACCGCGGCTTCGGCTGGACGCTACGGACAGGCACCACGGCTGTCCTGACCTATCTGGTCGCCACCGCACCAATCTGTCCGATCGCCCGCCCCGTTGCAAATTCCTCTCACTGACGCCACACCAGCAAGAGGAATTTGCGACAAGGAGAACCATAGCCCGGATAACCGCATCAGCATGGACTAGGCTGGTGCTTGGTTGATCAAGACAGTGACAACAACGGCCAGCGTGCGGCAACGCACGCGGTTGCTGCACGCGGTGCCCGGCAACAACGCCGGCGACGTCGGCGCAAACCAGACACAGGCGCAAACACAGGAAGGCAAGTCGATATGAAGATCGCGGTTGCAGGTACCGGTTACGTGGGACTTTCGGTGGCGCTGCTGCTGTCCCAGCACAATGAGGTGCACGCGCTGGACATCGTGCCCGAGAAGGTGGCCATGCTCAACGCCGGCAAAAGCCCTATTGTGGACACGGAGATCACCCGGTTCCTCGACGGCAACCAGTCCGGCGACCGTCCGCTCGACTTCCATGTGACGCTCGACCCGGCGCAGGCGTACACGGGTGCCGATTACGCGATCATCGCGACGCCCACCAACTACGACCCGCAGAAGAACTACTTCGACACCTCAAGCGTGGAGGCTGCCATCGCCGCCGTCCGCGAGCATGACCCGGATGCCTGGATCGTGATCAAGTCCACGATTCCGGTGGGATACACGGCGAAACTACGCGAGGAGCTGGGCGACAGGCGCATCCTGTTCTCCCCCGAATTCCTGCGCGAAGGCCATGCGTTGTACGACAATCTGCATCCGAGCCGCATCGTGGCCGGCGCACCGCAGGATGACGAGGAGGCAGTCGAGGCCGCGCACCGGTTCGTCGAACTGCTGTCCCAGGGCGCGGAGCCGTCCGAGCACGAGCGCATGAACCCTGATGGCACGGAAGGCATCCCGGAACTGGTGGTGGGAACCACCGAGGCCGAGGCGATCAAGCTGTTCGCCAACACGTATCTGGCCCTGCGCGTGGCGTACTTCAACGAGCTGGACACGTATGCGGAGAGCCGTGGTCTGAGCACGCGCGAAATCATCAAGGGCGTATGCCTCGACCCGCGCATCCGCGACGATTACAACAACCCGAGTTTCGGTTACGGCGGCTACTGCCTGCCGAAGGACACCAAGCAACTGCTCGCCAATTACGACAAGGTGCCCCAGAACCTCATCGAGGCGATCGTGGATTCGAACACCACGCGCAAGGACTTCATCGCCACGGAGATCCTGGAGCTGGTGGCCCGCGCGAAGGCGTCCGGCGTGGCCGACCCTGTGGTGGGCGTGTACCGCCTGACCATGAAGGCCGGTTCGGACAATTTCCGCCAGTCCGCCATCCAGGGCGTGATGAAGCGCATCAAGGGCAAGGGTGTCACCGTGCTTGTCTACGAGCCCACGCTCGACCAACCCGACTTCTTCGGCAGCGAGGTGACGCACGACCTCGCCGCATTCAAGCAGCGCGCCGACGTGATCGTCTCCAACCGCTGGAGCGACGACCTCGCAGACGTGAAGGACAAGGTCTACACCAGGGATCTGTTCAAGCGGGACTGATGAAAGGCTGGCGGTGAACTAGCCAGCAGCCTTGCGCAGTCGCCCCGCGGCCGAACGAGGCCGAACGGGCCGAGTTGGGGCGCCGCGCCGCGCAGCTCCTCACAGACAGCCAACCGGAAAGCACTCGTTTGCTGCTATCTGCCTTCAGTGAGGTACATTCGTGCCATTGCGGAAAGCTATCTGCCTTCAGTGAGGTACCTCAGGGACGAAAACGCAAGTACGAACCTTGCAATTACGGCACAGTGACGGTGTTTATACTCGAACTGTCCAGCTTTAGGAACCTCACTGAAGGCAGATAGCTTTCCGAAAAACACCGAATGTACCTCACTGAAGGCAGATAGTAGCCCATTCCCATGCAAGCATCCGACCGGCCCTATGCTGCGGCAGAAATTCATTGACCGCATTTCCGGCTCCGCCTGCCAGAGGAGCCGGCAGCTTTCCAGCCCTTCCACTTCAAGCATGCTTGGGGTTCTTCGTCCCCTTCACAACTTTATAGCGTTTTCTATTATAGAAATTTCTATAATTCCATCATCAATGCTCGAGTTACATATATATAAGGAGCTACTGGGCCGGCTTCCGCTTCCCAGCGCCTCCATTGTGCCGCGACCCGACAGATTCGACTGTTTGAAAAGCATGTCTATGACGCCAAGGTCAAGAACATGAAATAACGCTGGGAGTTGCCCCAGCTGTCCAAGGAAACAAAATGGCCCGCAACAGTATGCGTTGGGTGGTACGTGCATCGCACAACCCAACGCATCACACCACGTCAGCCAGGCCCGCCGAGACACCTCGTTCATGCATCCAACAGCCAGCGCCATGCCGGAATGGCATCAATGCTCCCTTCCGGCACCTCAATCCGTTCTTCATAATCCGCGGTGACGATAACTCCGGAATCCACCTGGAAGCGGCGCATCGCCGCCCGCAATGCCCGAATCTCCCGCGTGCGCGTCTTTTCATCGTCGAGAGCCCAACAAACTTGAATCAAGTGATAGACATCCATGGTGATGGCATCGCCCACGACGAAATCAACCTCATGCCTGTTTCCACCATCCTGAAACAGCAATCGAGACACTGAGCCATTTCGCACAAGCCGGGCGTCACGTCTCAGTTTCAGAAACACCGCCGTTTCCAGCCGCTGCCCGCGCTCCAGCGCTGAAGCTTTGGAAAAAGCGTTGAACATGCCTTGGTCAATCGCATATACCTTGGCGGAGGAACGCGTGTTATCCGCCAAGGCGCGGGAGAATTCATTGACCTGGAACAGCAGGTATGCTTCCTCGTAATAGTCCAGCAGCGCCGAAAGCGATCCACGCGAAACGCGCAAACCCCGGCTCATAAGCATATTGGCTGTTTTGTTGACCGAGAGTTCGCGCCCGGACGACGCCAATGCCTGCGTGAGGAACGCCGATGCAGCCACAGGGTTGCGAATGCCGTACCGGTCAATCACATCGCTGGCCAAGGTGCGATTCGCGTACTCCTGCAACAACGCCACAGCGTCAGGCACTCCCAGCCCCTGCACAGTAATGAAGCCGCCACGTTCCAGATAGCCGGCCAGGCCATGCTTCAGATGAGCGATTTCCCCCGACGTGAACGTCCGACGCCCATTCATGTCAACCGGCACACCACTGAGATCGACACCATGGAATCGCATGTACTCCGAGAAGCTCATCGGGAATAATTCTCGAGGCAGCGAGCGGCCTCTGAACTCGGTTGCCACTTCCCGCGATAGCATTTTCGAAGACGAACCCGTCACGTACATGGTGACGTTCATCGTATCGACGAGACGGCGCAGGAACATGCCCCAGTCCGGCACTTCCTGAATCTCATCAAAGAAGAGATATACGCCTTTCTCTCGAACATCTGGATACAGCTCAAAATAAGAATCAAGCACATCCTGCAACAGCTGGGCGGTAAATGGCTTCAGCCGCTCGTCCTCGAAATTGAAGTAAAGAAGGCGATCCTCAGACACACCGGAAGCAAGCAACGCACGCATCTCCTGAAACAGGCGGTACGTCTTGCCACACCGCCGTACACCGACAATGGTACGGACCAGATTGCCCCTTCGAGGTTCCGGAGCCTCCCCCAGATCAAGATCACGCGGGAACACTTCAGGTACTCCCGCGCTCTTCCATTCGCGAATTATGCTTTTTACCAGATCGCTCACACCAGCACCCACCTTCACCGTCGTCTTGATTCGCTATTCTATATCTTGACTTTTCAGAGAGCAAGATTTATATGAATCTTGCTCTACAGAAGAGCAAGATTTACTCTTTTTTTGAGCGAGACAGCGATATCCAGCTGGCGCAATCCGCACAGCCGCACGCCCGAAAAGCAGGTCTATGACGCCAAAGTCAAGAACATGCGCTGACATTCAGCCATGATTGACGCCGCTCCGCAGAAGGTTAACAAAAGGTGAACTAGTCCTGAACTTGTCGCTATAATGCCCGAGGTACGTAGTCGTAACAGGAACGGGCAGAGCAGTGATCGATACCCGAAAGCAAGAGGAACCAACAGCGGAAGCGTCGGCAGCGTCGGCTGAAAACGCAGCCGACTCAGTTGAGACGGCAGGCACAGCACCTGACGCAATCAACCCCGAAGGGACCGATACGGCGGCCGACACGGCGGCCAATACGGCGAATGAAGAACCCGAAGGCACACAAACCGACAAGCCCGAGGCAACCAGCCTCGCCTCCATGCGGCAAACACTGCAATCTCTCTGGGCCAAAGCAAAGCCGGCCCGCGAGGCATGGGGCAAACGTCCGAAGCTTCCCTACACGCTGTACGCCGTGGTCATGGTGCTGATCGACGCGGCTGCGGTGCTGTTCATCCAGTGGGGCATGTATTCGGAGCCAACATATGCCGATCCGAATGCGGTGGACAACACCACCAAGATCCTCAACAGCGTGAAAGGCCAACTCACCAAGTTCGTCTCACAGATGTGGCTGGAGGAAGACAAACTCAATTGGCTGCTGAACTTCCTCGCCCTCGGCATGATCTATCTGGTATTGGTGTTCGTGCTGAATCGTTTCTGGGTGGCTACAGCCGTGTTTTCCATCATGACGGGCGTCTATGCCGTGGCGAACAGCATCAAGGTCGATCTGAGGAACGAGCCGATCATCCCCTCCGACCTTGGGTTCCTCACCAGCGGCAACGGCGGGGAAATCGCATCATACATCCCGGAGAACAGCCTAACGCTGGTGCAAGGCACCATCAAGGCACTGATCTTGCTGACCATCATCTGTCTGGCACTCCAGTTCGTCGACCAGCGCCGATGTGTGATCCCATTCCATTGGCGCAAACCGTTCCGCGATACGAAAACCATCATCGGCAACGCCACACGTGTCATTGCGGCGGCAACGAGCATCGCGCTGCTGTGTACGTTCACCTGGACGCTCAGCATACCCGGCGCCTGGGGCTATGAATGGGCGAAATCCTGGGGTGATTCGCCTCGTCTGTATAACGCTGCGGAAGACGCCACGGTCAATGGTCCTGTCATCAATTTCCTGCGTCTGGCGCACCCAAAGATCATGGAGAAACCGGATGGCTACAGCCGGAAGACCATGGAGGAATTGGCCGGCAGATACACCGACGCGGCCAACAGCACCAATGAGTCGCGCGTCAACAACCTGACCGACAGCACTGTCATCATGCTTCTTTCGGAGACGTTCTCCGACCCGACGCGCGTGCCGGGCATCACCTTGACCGAGGATCCGATGCCGAACATACGCGCGCTGAAAGACGCCACGACCTCAGGTCTGATGCTCTCCCCCGGCTATGGAGGCGGCACCGCGAACATCGAATATCAGTCGCTGACCGGCCTGGATCTCGCACTGTTCGACGATTCGATGCAATCCATGTATCAGGAGCTGGTGCCACATCAGAAGAGCCCGTTCGCATGGAACCAGCTGTGGAACACCGCCTATGGCGAAACAGGCTCAGTGGCATTCCACCCGTATTACAAGAACATGTATCTGCGCGACGCGAACTACAAAAAGTTCGGTTTCGGCACGTTCTACGCGTTGGATAGCGACCCGGCAATCACCCATCAGGACAGAATCGACAATTCGCCATATGTGAGCGACGCAGCAGCCTATCAGAACATCATCGACCAACTGAACAGCGAAGAGCATCCCCAGTTCGTGCAGATGGTCACCATGCAGAACCACATGACCTATGACGGCTGGTATGCCAACAACCAATTCGATCAGGCGAATATCACGGAGAACCTCAACGATTACGAGCGCGGTCAGATCAATACCTATACCAAGGGAATCAGTCTCACCGACCAGGCGACCGCCGACTTCCTCAACCAGCTGAATGCGATGGACAAGCCGGTCACCGTGATCTTCTATGGCGACCACCTGCCGAGTTCCTACCAGACCGCAGCCTCAGACGATGCGAATACGCTCGCATTGCACGAGACCGACTATTTCATCTGGTCAAACAATGCGTCAGCCTCGGCTGGAACGAAACTGGACACCAGCGCCAGCGCCACCGCCTACACGTCGCCGAACTACTTCATGGCGTTGGCTGCCGAGCATATGAACGCCAAGGTCTCGCCATATCTCGCCTTCCTCACCCAAGCCCGCACGAAGCTCCCGGCGCTGGAACGCCTGGTGCTTGGCGCAGGCGGATTCACCACCGACACATCGACCACATACCTGGACGCCGAAGGCAATGCCGTCAACCGTAACGGCCTTTCGGAGCAGGCGGACAACATGCTGCACGACTATCAGCTCATTCAGTACGACATGACCGCCGGCAAAGGCTATCTGGCGGAGACGGGCTTCTTCGACGTGGGGTGACTGCGCGCGTAGCGCGTCCGTAATTGCAGGACGGGCTGTCAGCGAAGCTGACTGGGGGGAGAGAAAAAGCTGAGACACTCAGTTATTTGTGAGACAGACCACTAGCAGCAGCGCCTATGTCTCCTTAAGCAAGTCTTCGTTGCGGATCACGGGCGCGTTCCTGACCGCCGGGCGTAACGCATCCAACTGGACGGCGAGCTTCGACTCGTCCACCACAGGAATGTCAAGCAATGAGCGGGCTGCGGCGTGCAGGTACTCGTTCAGCGCTTCGATGCGGCCGTCTTCAAGCGGGTATGCCGGATCGTTCTCCAACGTGACATCCAGCGCCCTGCGCAGCATCTCATGCTGCGCGGCCCCCATGATGCTCGCGCACTGGTCGCGGAACGTCATGCGCGAGTTCGACGGCTGTCGCTCCTCCAGCACTTTCGGCGTCCATGCGCCATGCTCCCAGTCAGAACGCATGTCGTTCTTGAACAACGACATGTTGTGGTCGAATAGAGGCGCCGGACCGAGGATGTGCCCGGTATGGTTGTCCCGCAGGAAACCGTGGTTGTTGGCGTGGCGGTCCTGGTTGACGATGAGCGCGTCGAACACGAGCATCGTGCGCATCGCCTCGAACGACGCTTCCGACACGGCACGGGCGGCAGCCAAAATCTCAGGGAACGAGGCCAGCTGCGTGGCCGCGTAGAACGGCACGAACGAAACATCCTTCGAGTTCATGGATGGACACACCGATGCCAGTTTGCCTTTCCAGCGGGCGATACGATAATCGACCGCGTTCACGCCGAGCTTGTGTGCCAGCTGGGAGGCGAGGTACTCGGAATACGGTTCCAGCCCAGCGTTTGCGTAGCCTTCGGAACCGGCCTTCCACAATTCCAGACCATGTTGCATATGCCGCCACGCCTTCGGGAACTGCCCGTCCGTCGTCCATTCGCTCGACAGGCCGATCTCATGCTTCTCGCTCGACGTGTACCCGGTGTAGGCCACAATGGCGAGCGTATCGTCCAACGGATTGTCATATAGATTGATGTCCGCGAACTTCAGGTTCTCGTCGTCACGTTCCACCCAGAACGAATCATTGACCGACAGTCCTTTGCACAGGTCGATGATGCCAAGGGTGTCCGAAATGTTCAGCCCCGCCTGTGCGAGGATTTGGGCGGCAAACTCGCGATTCTTCGGGATCGTGCGCCGCTCCAGCCAAGTGGCGAGCTTCACGTCATCCGGCTCAGGAGCCAACGGGAATGGGAGCAATGTCCGCTTCGACTCGTCGAACCAGCGGATACGGGCTTCGACTTTGCCGGCCAGCAGCCCCTCACCGTACGCGGCGTCGAATCGAAGCAACGGAGCGTCATACAGACGAAGCACATAACCGGTCATGACTGCTCCTTCCGGCCCAAACGCCTGAGCGTCCACACGCCTGAGCGCCCACACGCCTAGGCATCCGCACGCGTACCTTCGTCGGACCCGACACAATCCCATACGCCGACAACTGAGTACAGTATAGGCAAAGCCTTTGGAGACAAGGTCTTGACGGCGTGACGATTGACATCACTCGCGAGCCGACCCTCCCGTTCCTGCACCGCGCGGCATGCGGACCGCTTCCGTGTGCCATACTGTTCATGTCCATGTCGCTTACGATGGCCCGCCGGTTCCGGCCGGGCCGCCGACGTATCAAGGGGATGCCATGACGCAGGATTCACCGCTTGTCTCCATCATCGTGCCGGTGTATAACGCCGAACAGTATCTGCGGTATTGCGTGGATTCGATTCTGGGGCAGTCGTACACGAATCTTGAGGTGATTCTGGTGGACGACGGCGCGAAGGACTCCAGCCCCGCGATTTGCGACGAATACGCCGCTCAGGACGACCGCGTCACGGTGATTCACCAGACCAACGGCGGCATCTCCAAGGCACAGAACGCCGGCTTGGACGCCGCGCACGGCGAGTACATCGCATTTTCGGACAACGACGACATCCTCGACCGCCGCAACATCGAGTACCTGCTGCATGCGCTGCTCAGCACCGGCGCTGATATGAGCAAGGCCCGCTGGCGTCAATTCGGCGTCTCCCAGCTGGAGGAGGTGGCCGCGGGGGCGGCAGTCGGCGCCGACACCCCCGGCACGATCACCGTATTCGAGCACCCGCTCACCGCCTACCAGACCGTGTTCTGCAAGAGCCTGCGACTGGTCGGAGACAGGCTCGGCCGCCATACCGAGGCCCGCTACTTCAACGAGGCCAACTGGTGCAGACTGTACAAACGCGAACTGTGGGACGGCATCAGATTCCCGGAGGGCATGTATGCGCAGGATGTGATGGTGGCCGGCGAGCTATACTCGCGCATGGGCAAGGTGGCGGACATTGATGTGAATCTGTACAACTGGCTGCAGTCGGCTGGGTCGGTGACGCATAAGGAACGCAGCTTCAGCTTCTACCACGACAACTTCGCCGCCGGCGCCCACAACTTCCGCCTGTGCCTGGAGCAGGGCATACGCCCGGGCCGCAGCTACTATACTTTGGTCGGCTCCTATCACGAGGAGGCCACCGCGCCGGACTTCAGCACACCCGAAAGTCAGGCGCAGCGCGAACTGGATACCCAGGAATTCCGTGAGCTGCTAGACAAGCTTCCACTCCCCCAGCGACTCCACTGTGCCGCGACCCGACAGATTCGACTGCTTGAAAAGCAGGTCTATGACGCCAAGGTCAAGAACATGAAGTAGTCACCGTCTTATCACACCAACAATATAAGTAGGGTGCTGCGGGCCATATTCATTTTCACAGATAATCTCACGCACTTCGAGCACGCCTGCCTGCGTGGCAATATACTCGCCAAGCTCAGGCAAACGAGCCCAGTGCCAAGAAGATACCCTCCTAAATCCTCTTCCCAAAGTAGATTTAACATACTCGCATATCCACATTTCCATTGCTTTCAGCCTTTCTCTGGAATCCCTCCCATCGTACTGTTTTGCAACGGCGTAAACCTGAGTTACTTTTGGGGATTGCCAGTAAGCAGCAGACCAGAAGCCGTCCAGCAAACCTTGACGGATCAGGTGTAAACTGTCATGGACAGAGCAGAGCATATCCATTAGATTACGTCCGTTTTCGCATTTTTGCGGTTCTAAGAGCACTCACAAC